>NZ_JBFUJP010000118.1:0-15051 GCF_056401315.1 Rhodococcus sp. P4_F5
GCCCAGGCCGACGGCGCCCTCTGCACAACTGCGGCAGCTGGCCATCACCCGGGCGCCGGCTTCCCGTCCGCAGCACCTCCGACACTGACCGTGAAGGCGGCCCCGTGCCCCCATAACTCTCGCGCAAACGATGGAAGCTGGTTTGAAGATGAATGGTTTGACACGCCGACAGATGTTCAAGGCCATGGCGGTCACGGCGGGCGCAGTGACACTGGGCACCGGCACGCGCGTCGCAGGGGCAGCCCCCGGCATTGAGATTCGTGTGCTCTCGATCAACACCTGGCTCAACGGAACGAGCGTATCGGGCGGCTTGAGCATGGTCGCGGACATCGTCACCGCCACGCGCGCAAACGTGGTGATCCTCACGGAGTCGAACAGCAGTGCAACAAACTCGGTGGCGACCAGACTGACCAACGCCGGCACAAAATTCTTTGCGGCGACCGCATCCGACTGCGGAATCCTCTCGCAGTTCCCGATCTCCGAGTCCTCCAGCCTGGGCTGGATGACCAAGACCGTCATCACCGTCGGCGGCACTCAAATTGCCACGTACGCAGCGCATTTGAACTACAAGTACTACGCCACGTACCTCCCCCGAGGATACGGGCCGGGCAGTGATTCGGGCGAGTTCTCCCAGTACGGCTGGAACAAGATGCCGGCGCCCGTCACCGACGTCACAACGGTCCAGCGCGTCAACATCAATTCCGGTCGACCCCAAGCCATCACGAACTTCATCAACGACGCGGCGCTGGAGCAGGCCAAGGGACGTTCGATCATCCTGGGTGGAGACTTCAACGAACCGTCACACCTGGACTGGACCGACGCAGCCAAGACCCTGTTCGACCACAACGGTGTCGTCATTCCGTGGGAATCGACGCGACGCCTCGAACAGGCCGGTTTCGTCGACGCCTACCGCAGCAAGTACCCGAACCCGGTGACCCATCCCGGCTTCACCTGGCCCTCGGACAACCCGGCCAAGTCACCGTCGCAGATCACCTGGGCACCGGCCGCCGACGAGCGCGACCGCATCGACTACATCTTCACCGACAGCGCCTCGAAGCTGCAGTTGACCGAGGCCGGCATCGTCGGGCCTCGGTCGACCATCGTGCGAAACCAGCGAGTGACCGAGACCAGCCAGGACAACTTCATCGCCTCGCCGACCTCGTGGCCGACCGACCACAAGGCGGTTCTCGCGGTCTACCAGATCAACACCACGACCCCCGAGGCCGAGACCACCACCACCGTCGCGGCTCCCGACTCGGTCAAGAACGGCACCGAGGCGACCCTGACTGCGAACATCGACCCGGCCGCGCAAGGGGGAACCGTGCAGTTCCTCGACGGCACAACGCCTCTCGGCGAACCGGTCGAGGTCACGGACGGCACGGCCTCGATCACCCACACCTTCGGCACCGACGGCGCGCACGCGATCACCGCGGTGTTCTCCGGCTCGCCGGGCTTCCTCGGCTCCACCTCCGAGGTCAAGGCCGTCAACGTGAGCACCGACGCCGTCGTCACCACCGTGGCAATGACGAGCCCCGACAAGGCGTTCGTCGACCAGGAGGTGAACCTGCACGCACAGGTGAGCCCCGCGGTACAGGGCGGCACCGTCGAGTTCACCGTCGACGACCGCGACAAGGTCACCGGCACGGTCGGCACCGACGGCGTCGCGGCCGCACCGTACAAGTTCACCACCGCCGGCACCCACAGCGTGATCGCCCGCTACTCCGGCACCACCGGCGCCGAGGCCTCGGTCGCACCCGCATTCCAGGTCGACGTCACCGTCGCACCGCCGACCGACGTCCAGACCACCACCACGCTCGACCCGGTCGGCACCGTCGAGAAGGGCGCCCCGGTCACCCTGCGCGCCAAGGTCGACCCGGCCAACGCCAACGGCACCGTCCAGTTCAAGCTCGGCGACACCCCGCTCGGCGGTCCCGTGGCGGTGTCGAACGGCGCCGCGACGCTGGCCACCACGTTCGCGGCGTCGGGCACGTTCAGCGTGACGGCGGAGTTCGTTGCGGGGAACGGCTTCGTCGACTCGGCGTCGGCGCCGCAGACGCTGACCGTCCCGGGCACGGTCGACCCGGGTACGCCCGGCGGAATGGGCAGCTTGGAGGGCCTCTTCGGCTCCTGACCTGCGGAAGGGCGCGCCGGCAGGCCGACCGACCCGCCGGATTCCTACACCGGCGTCGGCTCGGCCTGACGAATGACGATGGCGCCGAAGCCGGTGTGGGCTCAACGGCACTGCCGGACGCGTCGAGGTCGGAGCCGGCGGGCAGTCCGATGGCCACCTCGATCGATCCGGCCCGGCCCCACAGGCCGATCGCTCGCAGGCTCGACCCCTGGACCAGCAGTTTCCCCTCAGCGAGTTCGACGCGGGTCCGCTCCGCCGCCCGCACATCGGCTTCCTGGCATCCGTCCGTCGGACGGATGCCGACGACGGTGTCGACGCGGTCGGTGGCGGTGATCCGGGCTTTGCCGGCGCCGAACTCGACGGTCACACCAGAACGGCACGCAAGCCCGCCGACTGCCTCGCCCACCGCGGCGGTGACGATGTACGCACGGGTGAACAGGGGCCGCTAGGGTCGAGCCATGGCACAGCCCGAGAGTGAACGCGCCCCGGGCGCCGGGGTGGCGGTGTGGCCGGGGGCCGCATATCCGCTCGGCGCCACCTACGACGGCGCCGGCACCAACTTCTCGCTGTTCTCCGAGGTCGCCGACGCGGTGGAGCTGTGCCTGATCGCCAAGGACGGCACCGAGACCCGGGTGCCGCTCGAGGAGGTGGACGGCTTCGTCTGGCACGCATACCTCCCCTCGGTCGCCCCCGGCCAGCGGTACGGGTACCGCGTCCACGGACCGTTCGAGCCGGTGGACGGACACCGGTGCGACCCCTCCAAGCTGCTCCTCGACCCCTACGGCAAGGCCTTCGACGGCCACTTCGCCGGCGACGCATCGCTGCACACGTTCGGTGCGGACACCCTCGGCCACACCATGACCACGGTGGTGATCAACCCGTTCTTCGACTGGGCGTCGGACCATCGGCCGAGGCGGCCGTACCACGAGACGGTGATCTACGAGGCGCACGTGAAGGGCATGACCGCCACCCACCCCGGGGTCCCGGCGGAACTGCGCGGCACCTACGCGGGGCTCGCACATCCGGTGATCGTCGACCACCTGCGCAGTCTCGGGGTCACCGCGATCGAGCTGATGCCGGTGCACCAGTTCCTCCAGGACCAGGTACTGCTCGACCAGGGACTGCGGAACTACTGGGGCTACAACAGTTTCGGGTTCCTCGCGCCGCACGCCGAGTACGCGTCCGCGGCCAAGCCCGGTGCGACCGTCTCCGAGTTCAAGGCCATGGTCCGTACCTTCCACCAGGCGGGCATCGAGGTGATCCTCGACGTGGTCTACAACCACACCGCCGAGGGCAACCACCTCGGCCCGACAATCAACTTCCGGGGTATCGACAACGCCGCGTACTACCGGCTCGTCGACGACGACAAGTCGCTGTACATGGACTACACCGGGACCGGCAACAGCCTCAACGCCCGGCACCCGCACACCCTGCAGCTGATCATGGACTCGTTGCGCTACTGGGTGATCGAGATGCACGTCGACGGCTTCCGCTTCGACCTCGCGTCCACCCTGGCCCGTGAACTGCACGACGTCGACCGACTGTCCGCGTTCTTCGACCTGGTCCAGCAGGACCCGGTGGTCAGCCAGGTCAAGCTGATCGCCGAGCCCTGGGACATCGGCGAGGGCGGCTACCAGGTCGGCAACTTCCCGGGCCTGTGGACGGAGTGGAACGGCAAGTACCGCGACACCGTCCGCGACTACTGGCGCGGCCAGCCGGCGACGTTGGGCGAGTTCGCGTCCCGGCTGACCGGGTCCTCGGACCTGTACGAGGCCACCGGCCGACGCCCCGGCGCGTCCATCAACTTCGTCACCGCGCACGACGGCTTCACCCTCGCGGACCTGGTGTCCTACAACGAGAAACACAACGAGGCCAACGGCGAGGGCAACCAGGACGGCGAGAGCCACAACCGGTCCTGGAACTGCGGAGCGGAAGGCCCCACCGACGACCCGGAGATCCTGGAACTGCGTGCCCGCCAGCGCCGCAACCTGCTGGCCACCCTGATGCTGAGCCAGGGCACCCCGATGCTCACCCACGGCGACGAGATGGGCCGGACCCAGCGCGGCAACAACAACGTGTACTGCCAGGACTCGCCGCTGTCGTGGATGGACTGGTCACTGGCGGAGACGAATTCGGACCTGGTCGAGTTCACCCGCCGGGCGGTCGCGCTGCGCACCGCGCACCCGGTGTTCCGGCGCCGCCGGTTCTTCGAGGGCCTGCCGATCCGGACCGGCGGACAGGCACGTGACATCGCGTGGCTGACGCCGGCGGGCGTCGAGATGACCCCCGCGGACTGGGACAGCGGATTCGGCAAGTCGCTGGCGGTGTTCCTCAACGGCGAGGGCATCCCGGAGCCGAACCAGCGCGGCGAGCGGGTCGTCGACGACTCGTTCCTGCTGTGCTTCAACGCCCACGACGAGGAGATCGAGTTCACCACCCCCGACGACGGCGCCGACGCCCACTGGGTGGTGGCCCTGGACACCGCCAGCCCGACCGGGGCGTCCGAGGCGGTGCTCGGCGCCGGCTCGTCGTTGAAGCTGCCGTCCCGGTCGCTGGCCGTCCTGCGCCGGCGGGCATGAGCGTGCGGCCGGTCACCTCGACCTACCGGCTCCAACTGCGACCGGACAGCTTCACCCTCGACGACGCGCGCGAGTTGGTGGGCTACTTCGACGATCTCGGCGTCTCGCATCTCTACCTGTCCCCCGTCCTCACCGCCGTCGCGGGCTCCACACACGGGTACGACGTCGTCGACCCCACCTCGGTGTCCGCCGCACTCGGCGGGCGCGGCGCGCTCGAGGCACTCTCCGCCGCCGTCCGGGCCCGCGGCATGGGCCTGGTCGTCGACATCGTCCCCAATCACATGGGCGTCGGCCACCCGCGGCAGAACACCTGGTGGTGGGACGTGCTGCGGCACGGGCGGGCGTCCCGGTACGCGCACTACTTCGACATCGACTGGGACGCAGGCGAGGGCCGGCTGGTGCTGCCGGTGCTAGGCGACGAGGACGAACTCGACGGCGCCACGGTCGAATGGTCCGGCCCGGAGCCGCTGCTGGCCGTCGGCGGGCAGCGCTTCCCGGTCGCCGACGGCACCGACGCGGGCACCGGCAGGCAGGTGCACGACCGCCAGCACTACCGCCTGGTCGACTGGCGGTCCGGCCGCTGCGGGTACCGCCGGTTCTTCACCGTCAGCGAACTGGCCGCGGTGCGCCAGGAGGACCCGGAGGTCTTCGAGGCCACCCACGCCGAAATCCGGTCGTGGGTGGCGGACGACCTGATCGACGGCTTGCGGGTCGACCACCCGGACGGCCTCACCGATCCGGTCGGCTATCTCGCGCGGTTGCGCGCCCTGCTCGGGCCCGACCGCTACCTGGTGGTGGAGAAGATCCTCGGCCCGGCCGAGACCCTGGACCCGACGCTCCCGGTCGACGGGACCACCGGCTACGACGCGCTGCGCGAGCTCGGCGGCGTGTTCGTCGACCCCCGCGGCGAGTCGGGACTGACCGCGCTGACCCTCGCCCGCACCGGGCAGGCCGGCGACGCCTCCTGGCTGCACGCGCAGGAGCGGGCACTGAAGCGGGAGGTGCTCGGCACCGCGCTGCGCGCCGAGGTCGGCCGGCTCCTGCGGGTCCTCGGCGCCGGGCCGACGGACACGACGGCGACCGAGTCACTCGTCGAACTTGTTGCGGCGGTTCCGGTCTACCGAGCCGACTACCCGGGCTCGTCCGGAATGCTGGGGCGAGTGGTCGCCGAGGTCGCCCGGGCGCGCCCCGAACTCGCCCCCGCCCTCGACCGGATCTGCGGCGACCTGCTGCGCTCCACCGAGGCCGCCGGCAGGTTCGCCCAACTGTGCGGCGCGGCAACGGCGAAGGCCGTCGAGGACCGTCTGTTCTACCGCGCCGCCCGCCTGGTGTCACTGCAGGAGGTCGGCGGCGACCCGGCCCGCTTCGCGGTCTCGACGGCCGAGTTCCACCTGGCGCAGGCCGAGCGGGCGCGGCGGTGGCCCGCGGCCATGACGACCCTGTCCACCCACGACACCAAGCGCGGCGAGGACGTGCGCGCCCGGATCGGGGTGCTCTCGCAGGTTCCGCAGCTGTGGTCGCGGTGCGTCGCGGACTGGGAGAGCCGAGTACCCAGCCCCGAGGGCGCCGGGCTCTTCCTGTGGCAGAACCTCTTCGGCGTGTGGCCGGAGGACGGTGCGGTCACGACCGGCCTGCGGACCCGGATCCACGGCTACGCCGAGAAGGCGCTGCGGGAGGCCGCCGTGAACACCGCGTGGGACCGCGTCGACGAGCACTACGAGCGACGGGTGCACGCCTGGCTCGAGCGGGTCTTCGACGGCCCCGTCGCGAACTCGATGAGCGTGCTGGTCCGCGAACTGGCCGTCCACGGCCGCGCCGACGCCCTGGGGCAGAAACTGTTGCAGCTGTGCGGTCCCGGTGTCCCCGACGTGTACCAGGGCTCCGAGTTCCACGACGACTCGCTGGTCGATCCCGACAACCGGCGGCCGGTGGACTACGCGGCTCGGGTACGGGCGGCCGGCGTGCTCGCGGCCACGCCGCCCGGCGGCGTGAGCGGGTCCGACGTCGGTGCCGACCAGACCAAGCTGTGGGTGACCCGGACCGCCCTGCGCCTGCGCCGCGAACGGCCGGACAGCTTCGTCGGCGGCGACTACCACCCGGCACGTGCGGCGGGGCCGCTCGCCGGGCACCTCGTCGGGTTCACCCGCGGGGCACCGGGTCTGGCGCCCGACGTGCTCGTGCTCGCCACCCGGCACGGCGCCACCCGGCCGGGTGGCGGCTGGCGCGGGACCACCATCACACTGCCGCCGGGAACCTGGGTGGACCGGCTCACCGAGGTCCCCTACAGCGGGAGCCTGTCGGCGGCCGAACTGGGCCTTCCGGTGGCCCTGCTGGTTCGCGACTGACCACCGATCCGGACAACTGTCCACCCAGCGAGAACATCCGGCGGCCCCAGTCCGACGTTCGGTAGCTTGGGCCACACCCAACGGACACGAGCTGCACGGAGGCACACACAATGGCATCGAACGACAGGTTCGAAGGCAAGGTCGCATTCATCACCGGCGCGGCGCGCGGTCAGGGCCGGGCCGAGGCGGTCAAGTTCGCCTCGGAGGGCGCGGACATCATCGCCCTCGACGTGTGTAAGAAGCTCGACTCCACCGCCTACGAGGGCGCCACCGAGGAAGACCTGGCCGAGACGGTCCGCCTGGTCGAGGAGCAGGGCCGCAAGATCGTCGCCACCAAGGCCGACGTGCGCGACTTCGACGCCGTCTCCGCCGCACTCGACGCCGGCGTCGAGGCCTTCGGCCGGCTCGACTACGTGGTCGCGAACGCGGGCATCTGCTCGGCCAACCTGTCCTGGGAGATCACCCCGGAGCAGTGGCGCGAGACCATCGACGTCAACCTGACCGGCGTCTTCTTCACCTGCAAGGCCGCCATCCCGAAGCTGATCGAGCAGGGCGAGGGCGGGTCCATCGTCATCACCAGCTCGGTCTCCGCGCTCACGGGCGCGTCGTTCTTCGGCCACTACGTGGCCAGCAAGGCCGGCGTCGCGGGCCTGACCCGGACCATGGCCAACGAGCTGGGCATGCACAAGATCCGCGTCAACAGCGTGCACCCGTACGGCGTCAACACCGGCATGATCATGACCGACGTGGTCCCGCTGATGGGCCAGTTCGCCGACACCCTCGCCCCGACGTTCATGGCGTCGCTGCCCTACGGCTTCAGCGAGCCCGAGGACGTCGCGAACGTGGTCGCCTTCCTGTCCTCCGACGAGGCGCACCACATCACCGGCATCAACATGCCGATCGACCTGGGCAACGCCGCGCGCTGACCCCAGTCGTCACGACGGCGGGCGCACACCGGTATCCGGTCTCGATGTTCGCGCCGGTCTTCGGGTCCACGACGACAGGGCGGGTGAACCTGGTCTCGTAGCTGACGATCTTCGCCGAGTCGCCGAGCCAGTCGACCACACACTGCAGACCCAGCCCGGTGGTGAGCATGCCGTGCGCGAGCACGCCGGGCAGGCCGGCCTCCGCGGCGATGTCGTCGCGGTAGTGGATCGAGTTGAAGTCGCCCGACGCGCCCGCGTAGCGGACCAGCGTGTCCCGCGTGATGTTGTGGGCGGCCTTCGCGACGACGTCGCCGGGGGTGAGCGTGCCGAGAGTCGGGGCGGTCATGCGTCGTCTCCTCGGGTGAGAATGGTGGAGGTGATGGTCGCGACATGGCCGCCCGCGCTGTCACGGATGTCGCTGTCGATGCCGAGGATCGCGTTGCCGGCCCGCTCGGTGACCGAGGTGATGGTCAGCACGGCGGTGAGCTCGTCCCCCGCCACGATCGGCCGGCTGAAGGCCGCCTTCTCGGTGGCGTGCACCACGCGGGTCGGGTCCAGCCCGGTGTTGGGCGCCGCGACCAGCTGGGCCAGGGCCCGCTCCTGGATCACCACGGTGAAGGTCGGCGGCGCGACGAGGTCGGCGTGACCGGCGGCGCGGGCCGCGTCGACGTCGACGTTGACCGGGCTGGTGGCGAACACCGCGCGGGCGAACTCGCGGACCTTCTCACGGCCGACAAGGTACGGGGCGGTCGGCGGGAAGACGCGACCCTGCAGGTTTGGATTCAGTGGCACCCGCGACACCCTACCGACCGTCCAGTCGCCGACCCGCCGTTTCGGCCGATTGCCGCACGTCCCGGTGTGGGGGTGGGTTGGGTGTCGGCGGGTGGGGCCGGCGACTTCGAGCTTGGCGTCTGTCGGGCTGTGGCTGGCGATGAGAGTGGCTGCTACCAGTTGGACGACGAGTTACCAGGTCGCGACGTGTAGCGGCCGGCCCTGCGTCCCGCGCGAGCACGACGCCCTGCCGCCAAGATGACCAGCAGCAGAATCCCTGCGAACAGCATCACCCCACCTACATACGCAACAGCGATCATCTGGTTCGACATAGCTGGTCAACCTATCGCCGATCGGGTCAGCGCGCGATGGGGCAGCAAACCAGTCGCCCGCTCGTCCTTGGCCGAACAGCCCGGAGTTGCTGCGACCGGTGCACTGACTCGGCGGGGTGCTCTGCCCGGCGTGCTGCTTCCACGGGTGGCTCGGTTCCGACCAGAAGCGTTTAGGAGTCCGAATCAACGCTGACATTCGTATCCATTGAGTGGACGATGGCAGCAGGCCGGTCTTGTTTCCATCCCCGAAACTGGGAGGTTGTCATGGGGGAAGAAGAACGTCGAGAACCGCCACTTGAAATGATGTCGAAGGTGCACGCCTGTGATGGAAACGTGACCTCAATTTCGCGATCTGTCCGCGAGGCCAATGACGAGCGTATTCGCCGGGTTCTCAGGGCCGATGCCGAGTTGTCCGAGTATGTGGGCGACCTGTCCGGCTTTGAACCAGCGATTCGAGACGACCCGCTCCCTAAACTCGATCATATATTCGATCAGCCTCTGGAGATTGGGGTACGAGACTTCTCGCAGGGACGAGCCCTACAGGTAATTGTTCCGCCATATGATTACGGTGACAAGAATTCGGGGAAGGCCCGAATGTTCCCTGATTCAAATAAGGGAACGATGGGGCTCGGCGCGGACGCCGGCAATATTGAAGGCGTTCACGACGACCGTCAAGAAGGAATATGTTGGATTGGCGTTGGTCTCTACTCGAGCCAGACGATTCAAGTCCGCGTCTCCCCCATGGTCTTCTGGTCTTCGATGTGGAACTTGCATGTCCTGGGATTCGACTACCTGACCACACCGCCTTCGGCTGATTGGAAGGCAAGTGTGCAGAGCCAGGCATACGACGAGAAGGGCCCCGTGACTTCGCTTTTGGACGAACTTCTTGTCCACAGAAGAATGCGGAAGGCTCCGGGCACGTCTTGGGCGAAGGATGACAACAGCGATGGGGGCGTGGCACCCGGGATGCAAACCTTCCTCACGATCCCGGCAGGGACGACCCGCTGGTTCAACGTGTTGGCCCACGGCGTCGCTGAGGTGGACTACACGTGGCAAAGCCAGGGCGCGGCACAATGCGGAATGGACGTGAACGTGAATCTCATCGTGGTGGAGCGCCTGTAGCGACGGCCGGTTGTTGCACTCTGCCCGACGTGCGCTGCGACCCGCGGACCGGCGTCGACAGCCCCCGCCGCGACGCGATCGTCACGGTGCCGAGGCGACGCACGCGAGCTCCCGGCCCGGCACCCGCACCACGCGTCAGGCATGCTGGGGACATGGCTTCCGTGCACAACTTCGAGGTCTGGGCGCCCCTCCCGCGGCGGGTCCGGCTGTACCTGGACGGCACGCTGCATCCCATGTCGCGCGAGGCCGACGGCTGGTGGCGAACCGCCCTCCCGGCCGACCAGAACAGCCGGTACGGCTTCGTCCTCGACGACTCCGAGACCGTCCTGCCCGACCCACGTTCGCCGCGCCAACCCGACGGCGTGCACGCGCCGTCGCAGCTGCACACCGTCGACCCCGAGGCCTGGACCGACGGGGACTGGACCGGCCGCCAGCTCGCCGGCAACGTCGTCTACGAACTCCACGTCGGCACCTTCACCCCGGAGGGCACCTTCGACGCGGCGGCACGACGCCTGGACCACCTCGTCGAACTCGGCGTCGGGTTCGTGGAACTGATGCCCGTCAACGCCTTCAACGGCGAGCACAACTGGGGGTACGACGGCGTCCTCTGGTACGCGGTGCACGAGGCCTACGGCGGCCCGGACGGCCTGCAGCGCCTGGTGAACGCCTGCCACCGCCGCGGCCTCGGCGTCCTCCTCGACGTCGTATACAACCACCTCGGACCGTCCGGAAACTACCTCGACCGCTTCGGTCCGTACCTGTCGGACACCGCGACCCCGTGGGGCCGTTCGGTGAACATCGCCGGGCCGTCGTCGGACGAGGTCCGCCGGTACATCGTCGACAACGCCCTGCGCTGGATGCACGAGTTCCACCTCGACGGCCTCCGGCTCGACGCCGTGCATGCACTCGAGGACCGCACCGCCACGCACCTGCTCGAGCAGCTCGCCGTCGAGACCCACACCCTGTCAACGCATCTGCGACGACCACTGACCCTGATCGCGGAGAGCGACCTCAACGACCCCACCCTCGTCACGTCCCGCTCCGCGGGCGGCTACGGCCTCGACGCGCAGTGGAACGACGACATCCACCATGCCGTGCACGCCGCCGTCTCCGGTGAACGGCAGGGCTACTACGGCGACTTCGGTTCGCTGCAAGGCCTGGCGAACACGTTGCGGCAGGGCTTCTTCCACGCCGGCACCTACTCCAGCTTCCGCGGTCGCCTGCACGGCCGCCCCCTCGACGTGCGCCGCACCCCGGCCAGCGCGCTGCTCGCGTACACCTGCACCCACGACCAGATCGGCAACCGCGCCACCGGCGACCGCCCCGGGCACTACCTCTCCCCCGGCCAGCTGGCCGTCAAGGCCGCGCTGATCCTCGGGTCGCCGTACACGCCGATGCTGTTCATGGGCGAGGAGTGGGGCGCGAGCAGCCCGTTCCAGTTCTTCACCTCGCACCCCGAGCCGGAACTGGCCCGGGCCACCGCGCTCGGCCGCGCCGGCGAGTTCGCCGACCACGGCTGGGACAGCGCCGACATCCCCGACCCGCAGGACCCGCAGACGTTCCTGAGGTCCAAGCTGGACTGGAACGAGCTGGGCCGACCGCCGCACGCGGCGCTGCTCGACTGCTACCGCAAGCTCATCGACCTACGCGCCCGGCGCACCGAGCTCACCGACCCGTGGCTCGAGCACCTGGCCGTCGACTACGACGAGGAGCGGCGCTGGATCGTGCTGCACCGCGGCGGTCTCCGGGTGGCGTGCAACCTCGGCCCGGAGCCGGTGACCGTCCCGGTCGGCGGCCGCCCACTGGTGTGGTGGGAGCCGCCCAGCCAGGACGAGACCGGCGCGGCGACCGTACTCCCGGGGCACTCCTTCGCGATCCTCGACGCGGGCCGCGCCAATGAAGCTGACGCGGCCCGCGTCAATGGAACTGACGCGGGCCGCCTGGACGGGAACTGACGCGGGCTAGCGCGAGCGCATCATCCGGAACACCAGCACCGCGTTGGCGAGCAGCACCACGGCGGTCGCCACCGCCGCCACGTGCATGCCGTCGACGAACGCCGACTGCGCGGCATCGAGGACCTGCGTGCCGATCTCGGCCGGGGCCGACTGCGCGTAGGCCACCGCACCGCCGAGGGTGTCGTGGGCGGCGGCGCCGGCCTCCGCGCTCAGCGCGGACACGTCGAGCCCGCGCCGGTAGATCGCCATCACGACGCTGCCCAGGACCGCCACGCCCAGCGCGACGCCCAGCTCGTACGCGGTCTCGGACACCGCCGAGGCGGCACCCGCCCGTTCCGGTTCCACCGCGCCGACCACCAGGTCGGAGGTGAGCGTCAACGCCATGCCGACGCCGGCCCCGGCCAGCATGAAGCCGACCACGAACATTCCGGCACCGCCGTCGACCCGGAGGAACGTCAGGATCGCGGCGCCGAGCGCGGACATCATCAGGCCGACGGTGAGCACCGTGCCCGGCTGCCAGCGCCGGACGAACCACGCCGCCAGCAGCGCGAACACCATGCTCATCGCGGTTCCGGGCAGCATCAGCAGCCCGGCCTGCAGCGGCGAGTTGCCGAGTACCAGCTGCAGGTACTGCGAGCCGAAGAACAGCACGCCCGCCATCGCGAAGATCGACAGCAGATTGGTCAGCACCGCCGTCGAGAACGCGGGCCGCGCAAACAGGCTCAGGTCCACCATCGGGTCCGAGAGGACCCGCTGACGATGCACGAAGGCGAATCCGGACGCCAGGCCCACCAGAGCGGCCACCGCGTAGGTCACGCTCGGCCCGTGCACCACCGTCTCCTTGACCGCGTAGACCAGCGGCACCAGGGTCAGGATCGACAGGCCGGCGCTGGGCAGGTCGAACCGGCCCGGGTTCGGGTCCTTCGACTCGGGAATCACGATCGGCCCCAACACGATCAGCGCCAGCATCACCGGGATGTTCACGAGGAACACCGAACCCCACCAGAAGTGCTCGAGCAGCCAGCCGCCAACCAGCGGGCCGGCCGCCGCGCCGCCACTGGCCATCGCGCCCCACACCGCGATCGCGGTGGTGCGCTGACGCGGGTTGACGAACATGGTGCGGATCAGGCCGAGTGTCGCCGGCATCAGGGTGGCGCCGGAGATGCCCTGCAGCACCCGCGCCGCGATCAGCATCTCGGGGCTCGCCGACCAGGCGGCGATGAGCGAGGCGATGCCGAATCCGGCGGCGCCGATCAGCAGCAGGCGACGGCGCCCGACCCGGTCGCCGAGGGTGCCCATGGTGATGAGCAGGCCGGCGAGCACGAAGGAGTAGACGTCGATGATCCAGAGCAGTTCGTTGCCGGTCGGCGCGAGGTCGGCGCTGATGAACGGCAACGCCAGGTCGAGGACCGTCGCGTCGACCGAGATCAACAGCACGGCGAACGCGAGCACGACGAGGCCGACCCAGTCGCGCGCGGTCGCCCGCACGTCGAGCGGGCTCTCCTGCAGGCGGTTGTCCGTGCGGACAGACACGATTTCTCCCAGTGGATGTCGTAGCGATTGATGCGGCCACCGCGACCCGGATGGACTAAACCGTCCAGCCGGTACAGTTGCCCATCCAGATTAACAGTGAACCGTCCGGCCGGTACAGTGATGTTCGTGACAGGAACCATCGACCCCGCCGCGCCCAGCACCCGCGACCGCATCCTCGACGCGCTCGAGAAGTTGCTGCTCGACCGCGGGTTGTCGCACATCACCCTCGAGGCGGTCGCGGCCGCGGCCGGCGTCTCCAAGGGCGGACTGCTCTACCACTTCCGCAGCAAGGACGCCCTGATAGCGGGCATGGTCCGGCGCCTCGGCGAGCGGTCCGACCAGCAACTCGCCGAGTCCGGCCGCTCGGTGGCCGAGTGGTACCTGCAGACGATGGACGCGAGCAGCACCAACGAACTGGCCCTGTTCCAGTCCACCATCGCGGCGCTGCGCAGCGTCGACGGCCAGCCGGGCGAGATCCAGCAGGCCGTCATCGAGATGATGCGGGCCTGGGACGACGGCCTGCGCGCCGAGATCGACGACCCGGTCCAGGCCGAGATCGTCCGCCTCGCCGGCGACGGCATCTACCTCGCCGCCCTGATGGGCCTCCCTCAGCCCGACCCGGAGCTGCACCGGAAGGTGGTGGACCGGCTGCTCGGGCGCGACAGGGCGACCGACTAGATCGACTCGGAACACCGTCGGCAGCGGCTTCACCGTCACCACCAACTGACACCCCGCAGCACCCGACGCCCCGCGGCCCGCACCCGGGCTGCGGGGCGTTCGGCTGTCAGGCCAGCGCGCGGACGACCGCCTCGAGCACGTCGAGCGCATCACCGAGCAGGTCGTCACCGATCACCAGCGGCGGCAGCAGCCGGATCACGTTGCCGTAGGTGCCGCAGGTGAGCAGGATGACGCCCTGTTCGAGTGCCTTGGCCGCGACCGCCCTGGTGAGCTCCGGATCCGGCTCGGCGCCACCGGGTTCGACGAATTCCATCGCCAGCATCGCGCCGCGACCGCGGACGTCGCCGACCGCGTCGCACTCGGCGGCGAGCGCGCGCAGCCGGGGCAGCGCGATCGCCTCGATGCGGCGGGCCCGCGCCGGCAGGTCATGCGTCCGCATGAAGTCGATCGCGGCCAGGGCCGCGGCGCAGGCAACCGGGTTGCCCCCGTAGGTGCCTCCGAGCCCGCCGGGGTGCACCGCGTCGAGCAGGTCGGCCCGGCCGGTGATCGCGGCCAGCGGCAGGCCACCCGCGATCCCCTTGGCCATGGTGACGATGTCCGGCACCACGTCCTCGTGCTCGCTGGCGAACCACCTGCCGGTACGGGCGAACCCGGTCTGCACCTCGTCGGCGACGAACAC
>NZ_JBFUJP010000119.1:0-7577 GCF_056401315.1 Rhodococcus sp. P4_F5
GCGCGGGGTTCTGCGGCCGCTGCGGCGGGGCCGGCGGCGCGGGCTGGTCGCGACGCGGGGGTGGTGGTACCGGGGTGCCCGGGCGGACCGGCTGCCCGGACGCGCCGGGGTGGCGCTGCGGCGTCTGCGTCGGGGTGTACGCCGACCCGGCGGCCGGTCGGTAGGCGTGGGTCTGCTGCGGCGGCGGGCCCGCCGGGCGACCGCCGGCCGGCGGCTGTGACCAGGCCTGCGGGGGCTGCGCGCGGCCATCGCGCCGGATCACCTGGGTGCCCTCGGGTCCGGGGTCGGCCGGGGCGCCGCGGTACGGCGGCTGGGCGCGGGGCGGCGGCGGGTAGTTCGGCGGCGGGTAGCTCGGCGGGGGGTTTCGGCGCGGCGGCTGGTTCGGCGGCATCTGCGGGCGCGGGGCTCCGGCGCGACCCGCGTGGGGGTCGCGGGGGTCTCGCTGCTGGGGACGGTCGCCGTTCACGTGAAACGACTCTACGGGTCAGGGCAGCCAGGACACGTGGCCACGCAGCGCGGTGTACCCGACGAACGCGACCGCGTCGATCAGCCAGTGCGCGACGACCAGCGGCCACAGCCGGCCGGTCTTCTGCCAGTAGCGGCCGAACACCAGGCCCATCACCACGTTCCCCAGCCCGCCGCCGAGGCCCTGGTAGAGGTGGTAGCTGCCGCGCAGCACCGCGGACGCGAGCAGCGAGCGGTTCTCGCTCCAGCCGAGCCGTCGCAGCCGCGAGATCAGGTACGCGACGACCAGTACTTCCTCGGCGGCGGAGTTCGCGAACGCCCACGCCACCAGTGCGGGCAGCCGCCACCAGTGGTCGTCGATGGTGCTGGGCACGACGGTGAGGTTGGCGCCGAGGGCGTTCGCCACCAGGTACAGCGCCAGGCCGGGCAGCCCGATCAKCGCCGCGAGCCCGACGCCGGGCAGCAGGTCGCGTCGCCAGTCCGGCCGGGCGGGCAGGCCGATCCGGGCGGGGCCCAGGCCGCTGCGCCAGAGCAGGTACAGCCCGAGTGCGGCCCACGCACACAGCTTGGCGATGCCGAGCAACTGTCGGCCGAGGTCGATCCAGCCGACGGTGGACTGGGTGACGTTGAGCGCGACGGTCTGGTCGGAGAGGACGCCGGGGGCGAGTGCGTCCTCGGTCAGCGACAGGATGCCGGACAGCCCGCTGAGCCCGAAGGTGACGAGCAGGACGACGGTTATCTCGAACCACAGCGCCCGTCGCTGCTCGGGCGTCGGCGCGGGCTCCGACGGAGCGGGGGCGTTCGGCCGCAGCCATTCGTCGAGCCTGGTCACCCGGGCCACGGTAGCCGACCGGGGCCGGCCGGCCGGTTCAGTGCCGGGCGCGCAGGCCGTTGACGAAGGGGCAGCCGACGAGCAGACGCAGGGCCCGGCTCAGGGCGGCGGCGTTGTCGACCGGGTCGCCGAAGGAGAGTCGGACGTCGTTGTCGGCGCCGCCACCCTCGGCGCCGGTGTCCTCCACCCGCAACCGGATGCCGTACCGGTCCAGGCCGAGCGGCCGGACGCGGCCGCCGCGCAGGTGCCGGGGCAGCCGTCGGGCGAGCAGGTCCACCAGTTCGCCGTGGTCGGCCTCGAGGTGTTCGAGCCAGTGGTCCTCGATCTCCCAGAACGGGTCGGGGCGGGCCGCGAGCAGGTCGTCCAGCGGGACCGGTTCGGCGCCGTGACTGTCCGCGACGACGGCGGAGTCCAGTACCAGGCGCAGCAGGGTGGTGGTGTGCCCGACGTCGAGCAGTCCGGGGTCGGGGTGGTCGGTGGCGACGGCGGCGGCGAGCGCGCGGGAGGCCTCCGGGGGCACGGAGTGCAGTGCGCCGCGCAGCCAGACCAGCGAGCGCACCGGTTCCCGGAGGGGGAGCGGCGCCCGGTCGGTGAGTTCGAGGACGGCCGGCAGCCCGGCCCGGGAGGCCTGCCACGCCAGCGCGGTGGCGGCGGAGTCGGTGGGGACGGTGAGCACGACGTCGCCGCCCGCCCGCAGGTGCTGGACCGGCACGACGACCGGGTCGCTGCCGTCGATGGCGAGGACCGCCTGGTGCGCGCGGGCGCAGGCGCTGCGCACCCGCTCCGCGGTCGACGGGCCAAGCGTGATCTCTGGCGTGCTCATCGGCGGGATCCCTTCGGTTACCGGCATCACAGTAGGTTAGCCATGCCTAAGTTACGGGAGGGTGGCCGCGGAACGCAAGGGCCGTCGCCGCCGATTACCGTTGGGGGCGTGTCCACCCTGCTCACGCTGCAACCGCCTGCCCCGCGCGACCCGGAACCGCCCTTCGCCGGGCTGCTCTTCGAGGTCTGCGCCGACGTCGACACCGTCCGGGCCCGCCGCCGCGGCGTCCTGTTCGGGCCGCCGGTGATCGCGGCAGGGGCCCTGCTGGCCGCGCCGGGTCAGGTTCCCGACGAGCCGGTCTGCGTGCGCCTGGACGCCGACCCGGACCTGCTTCCCGCCTCGCCGGCGCGGCCGGCGCGCTTCGAGATCGACTGCAGCGCAGACCAGCTCGACGACGTCGTCGCCCTCGCCCAGGGGGACCCGAAGCCCTTGCCAGCCCGGCTCGTGGTCTTCGTCGAACGCGGAGACCAGTCCCGCGGTTGGGCCGCCGAGTCCGCGGCGCGGATCGCCGACGCCGGGGCGCACCCCGGGCTCGACGCGGGTACCGCCGCCGAGGACGTCGCCGACTTCCTCGCCGTTCTTGCGCACTCGGACGCCGGCTTCGTGGCCCGGGCCCGCACCGGCGCCGAGGTGGTGGCGGTGCTCGCGGCCACGGTGGCGGCGCTGCGCGGCGACGACATCGCCGCCGCCTTCGCCGCGGCCGACCCGATTCCGGTGGCCGCGCTCAGCCCCGCCGCGGCCGCGGCCGTGCGTGAGGTGCTGGTCGGTGTCGCCGTCGACGACGCGGCGGAGGCCGAGTCGTACCTCTTCGAGCACGGGATTGCGGCAGACCCGAAGGGCTGAACAGTAGCCTGGACCCGTGCCACGCATCGCCTACTTCGGACCATCCGGGACCTTCACCGAGATGGCTCTGGCCAAGTTCGAGAAGGACGGCGCCTTCGACGGCCCGGTCGAGCGCATCGCCGCCCCGAGTCCGCCCGCGGCTCTCGACCGCGTCCGCGACGGCGTCGTCGACGCGGCGGTCGTGCCGATCGAGAGCTCGGTGGAGGGGCCGGTCCCGCCCACCATGGATGCGCTGGCGTCGGGGGAGCGGCTGCAGATCGTCGCCGAGACCGAGCTCGACGTGCGCTTCACCATCGTCGGCCGGCCCGGCACCACGCTCGACCAGGTGCGCACGATCCGGGCCTACCCCGTCGCCTCGGCCCAGGTGCGGCTCTGGCTCGAACGGAACCTGCCGGACGTGCGGCTCGAGTCCGCGTCCTCGAACGCCGGCGCCGCGGAGGACGTGGCCGCGGGCCTGGCCGACGCGGCGGTCTCCACCGCGCTGGCCGGCGAGCGGCTGGGTCTGAGCGTGCTGGCCGCCTCGGTCGCCGACGTCGACGGCGCCCGCACCAGGTTCGTCCTGGTCGCCCGGCCCGCGCCGCCCCCCGCGCCGACCGGGGCCGACCGCACCGCGGTGGTGCTGCAGCTCAGCAACGAGCCGGGCTCCCTGGTCGGTGCGATGTCCGAATTCTCCACTCGTGGAATCGATCTCACCCGGATTGAGTCCCGGCCGACGCGCATCGAGTTCGGCACCTACCGGTTCTTCCTGGACTGCATCGGGCATCTCGAGGACGCGGCCGTCGCGGAGGCGCTCAAGGCCCTGCACCGCAAGCACACGGTCCGGTTCCTCGGGTCGTGGCCGGCGGCGACGCCGGGCGGGCAGCCTCCGCCGTCGGACGAGGAGGCGAGTCAGTGGCTGCGCCGGATCGGCGCGGGCGAACCGGACGGGGAGCAGTGACATGGCGGGCAAGCTGATCCTGGTCCGGCACGGCCAGACGGAGGCCAACGTGGGCCTGCGGCTGGACACCCGGCTGCCCGGAGCCCGGCTCACCGAGGTCGGCGAGGGGCAGGCGCGGGAGTTCGGCAGTCGGCTCGTCGGCACCTCGCCGCTGGCCGTGGTGGCCTCGGAGGCGTTGCGCGCCAGGCAGACCGCTCGGTGGGTCGAGCGGGCGTCGGGCGTCGCGGTGCAGGTGCGCGAGGGGATTCACGAGGCCCAGGCGGGTGACCTCGAGGACCGGGCCGACCGCGCCTCCCACGAGCTGTTCGCCAAGGTCTTCCACGCCTGGCATGCCGGCGACCTGGCGGCGAGGATCCCCGGCGGCGAGTCCGGCGAGGACGTCCTCGAGCGTTACGTCCCGGTGCTGAGCGCGCTGCGCCGGGAGTTCCTCGAGGCGCCCGACGCCGGGGGCGACGTGCTGGTGGTCAGCCACGGTGCGGCGATCCGGCTGGTGGCCGGGTACCTCGCCGGGATGGACGGCACGTTCTCCGCGCGCACCCACCTGGACAACACCCAGACCGTCGAGTTGGTGCCGACCGTCGGTGGCGGCTGGCAGTGTGTGCGCTGGGGCGCAGTGCTGCCCCCGTTCGATCTCGCCCCCGTGGTGCCCGACGATCCCATGGGCTGACCGCTCGGCGCGCCTGTCATGCGTTTGACCGACGGGGGTGCCGCCGGTCGGGTCAAGCGGACCATTCGGGCAGGTCGATGCGTATTCTGAGGCGGTGACGGAGCGAGTTGACAAGCGCACCCTGCGATACGCAGGGCGGCGTGAGGAGCTGCTCGCGGCGGTCACCGACTACGTGATCGCGAACGGCGTCGGCGAGCAGTCGATCCGGCCGCTGGCGCAGGCGGCCGGGGTCTCGCACGCGTCGCTGCTCAACCACTTCGGCAGCAAGGAAGAGTTGCTCAGCGCGGTCGTGGAGAACCTCCGGCAAGGGTCGATCCCGGTGGCGCTGGGCACGGAGGGCGACGACCCGGTGGAGCTGCTCAAGCGGTGGTGGGCCGCCCGCACCGCACCGGAGGTGCTGCCCCGGTTCCGGCTGATGTTCGAGATCTACGCCCAGGCGCTGCTGGATCCGGCGCGTTTCGAGCGGTTCCTCGAGCACTTCGTCGGCGAGTGGCTGGCCGCGCTCGAGGCGGGGTTGCGCCGCGCGGACTGCCCGCCGGACCGGGTGGCCGACACGGCAACCCTGATCCTCGCCCAGGTCCGCGGGCTGCTGCTGGACCTGCTGGCCACCGGTGATCGGGATCGTGTCGACCGGTCGTTCCTGTTGTTCGCCGACACCATCGACATCTACGTCCGTTCCTGGCGGTCCGCCGCGGGAAAGGCAGACTGACTCCCGCCACGTGGCGGGCTGCGGACCTGTCCAGAATGATTGATTGACCAGACGGTAGGTCTAACTTATGGTCGGTGTGCCGGTCCGCATGGTGACCGGGCGCACACCCGTGAGGAGATCAAGTTGACCCGTCGTCTACGCGCCGCGCTGGTGAGCACGGGCCTGTGCCTGGCCGTCGCGGCCGGTTTGGCTGCCCCGGCCGCCGCCGCTCCCGTCGCCGCTGACCGGCCGGGCACGGTCACGTCGGTCCGGGACCAGCCGGCCGACCGGCAGCTGCCGGGTGCCGCGAAGTCCTCGCTGGTGACGTACTGGTCGCAGGGGCCGCAGGACAGGCCGATGCTCAGTACCGGGACCGTCTACCTGCCGCACGGCACGGCACCGGAGGGCGGCTGGCCGGTCATCTCCTTCGCCCACGGCACCACCGGTGTGGCGGACCAGTGCGCCCCGTCGGCCAACCCGCTGAACGAGCGCAGCGTCCGGTCCTACAGGCACTGGCTGGACCAGGGCTACGCCGTCGTGGCCACCGACTACGTCGGCCTCGGCACCCCGGGCGTGCATCCCTACMTGGACGGCCGCTCCGCCGCGCACAGCGTCGTCGACATGGTGCGGGCCGCCCGTTCCGTCGAGCCGGGCCTCTCGTCCAAGTGGGTCGCGATGGGCCAGTCCCAGGGCGGCCAGGCGACGATGTTCACCGCGAACCTGGCGACCTCGTACGCGCCGGAGCTCGACTACCTCGGCGCCGTCGCCACCGGGGTGCCGTCGAACATCGAGAACCTGCTGCCGCTCGGCGGCCCGGCGTTCCCGAAGCTGCCGCTCAAGGGCACCACCGTGTACATCGCCAACGCGCTCGACGGCCTGCGTGCGGCCCGACCGGACGTCGACGTCGACTCGTACCTGAGCCCGCTCGGGCGCACCATCCTCGACGACGTCGAGAACAACATCTGCTACGCGGAGGCCCGTACCAAGTACGCCGACGTCTCGCTGGGTCAGTTGCTGTCCAGGTCGATCGACACGCCGGCCTTCACGGCCGCGGCGCGCAAGATCCTCACCGTGCCGACCGACGGCTACGACCGGCCGGTCTTCATCGGCCAGGGCCTGAACGACATCGACGTCCCGGCCCCGCTGACGCTGAAGCTGGCCGCCGACCTCGCGGCGAACAACGTCGACCTCGCGTTCCGCACCTACCCGACCGACCACCTCGGGACGGTGCCGGCGTCGGAGGCGGACAGCACGCCGTTCGTCGCCGCGCTCTTTGCCGGCGAGAAGCCGTGCACGGGTATCTCCTGCTCCGGTTCCAGCTAGTCCATGGCACTGGTCGGCGAGATCAGACCTCGCCGACCAGGGCCCCCACGGCCTGCCGGACCCGGGCGTCGCCGCCCGGTCCGAGCGTGGACCAGGCAGTACCGTCGGTGGCGGTGCTCGAGGTGCCGAGGATCCGGCCGTGGTCGGTGTCGATCACCGCGACCGGTGCGCCCAGCGGTGCGGACCGGCCGTCCGCGCGGCGCATCGCGACGATCTCGGTGCGGGCGAAGCAGGTGGCCAGCGCGGCGGCCAGCACCCCGGCCTCGCGGGCCGCGACGCCGAGGGTGGCGAGCTTCCGGGCGGTCGCAGCCGGGTCCGCGCAGTCCGACAGTGTCTCGACGAGCCCCGCAGTGACGGCGTTGACGGGTCCGAACATCAGTGGCCGCGCGAAACCCGCAGTGCCGCACAGGAGGTCCCGAATCGGAACCGAACAGGGTTGCAGCACAACGGAGTTCTCCTCACGACGGGCCATGGCYCCGCCGAGCGGGCCCTGCGCCACGCACAGGCGGTCGACGCCGTCGCCGGTGTAGCGGCGCAGCGCGACCTCCCGGTCCGGCCGGGCCAGGATCCGCAGTCGGTCCGCGAGGTCCGGGTGCGGGTCGCCATGGTCGAGCAGGCCGCGGTCGGCGAGGGTCCGGGCCGCCCCGACGAAGGCGGCGTCGCGGGCCGCGGCGGTGTCGAATCGCGATGACGCGTCCAGCACCACCGGCAGTTCGTCGATGCGCAGCAGGTGGACCAGCAGGCCCAGTTCGTCGAGGGTGAGGGTCGCTGAGGGCGGCCCGGCGGGCGCGAGCACCGCGCCGGAGGTCAGCACCGCGGGCGTCTCGATCACGACGAGCAGTCCGGGTCCGCGCCGATCACCGACGGGATCACCACCCGGCCGTCGCCGAAGTGCTCGAACCCGCGCAGGTAGGCGGGCGTGCGGTGCCGCTCGCCCTCGCCGGCCCCGCGGGCGGCGCCGGTCATCGGTGCCCCCACCGGCCCGCCGCGCCCCGACGC
>NZ_JBFUJP010000120.1:0-7515 GCF_056401315.1 Rhodococcus sp. P4_F5
TGCGTCTGCGTCACCCGGGGGTGGCGCAGGCGGTGGTGGTGCTGCGCGGTGACGGGTCGCGTGGTGACCATCTCGCGGGGTATGTGGTGCCGGCGGCGGGGGTGCGGTTGGAGGGTCGGGCGGTTCTCGGGTCGGTGGCGGCTCGGTTGCCGGGGTACATGGTGCCTGCGGTGGTCACGGTGCTTGCTGCGTTGCCTGTGACGGTGAACGGGAAGCTCGACCGAAAGGCGCTCCCCGAACCGGACTTCGGTGCGTCCGCCGCGGGTTACGTGGCCCCCCGCAGCCCGATCGAAGAGATAGTGGCCTCGGTGTACGCCGACCTGCTGGGAATCGCCAGGGTGGGCGCGCACGACAACTTCTTCACGCTCGGCGGGAACTCCCTGATCGCCACGCGACTGGTGGCGCGGATCAACGCGGCCACCTCGGGCAACGGTGCCTCCTCGGGCAACGGTGCCTCCTCGGGCGGAGCCTCGGGCAATGATGCCTCCTCGGGCGGAGCCTCGGGCAATGATGCAGTCCTGGGCCGGATCGGTGTTCACGACGTGTTCGACGCCCCCACTGTGGCCGGCCTGGCCGTACTGGCCCAGTCGCGCGACGGACCCGTTGCCCGTCCACCGCTGAAGCCGAGGGACGGCGGCGCGGAAGTGCCGGTTTCGCCCGCCCAGCAGCGCATGTGGTTCGTCAATCAGTTCGACACCTCGTCGTCGGCCTACAACGTCGCCTTCGCGTTGAGGCTCGAGGGTCGACTCGACGTGGACGCCCTGCAGGCGGCGGTCGCCGACGTCGTCGAACGACACGAGGCCGTGCGCACCGTATTCCCGCTCACCGACGACGGACCGCGTCAGGTGGTCCTGCCGGCGCCGAGCGCGGTGCCGGACCTCGATCCGATCACCGTGTCGGGTGAGGCCGAACTCCGCGAGCGGGTACTGCGAGTGCTGTCGACAGGATTCGACGTGACCGAGCAGGTCCCGCTGCGCGCACGCCTGCTGCGCCTCGACGAGGGCGTGCACACGCTCGCGGTGGTGGTGCATCACATCGCGGCCGACGGTCTCTCCATGGCCCCGTTGGCCCGGGACATCATGGCGGCGTACGAGGCGCGGGTGAGCGGATCGCCGCCGGACTGGGCCCCGCTCGAGGTGCAGTACGGCGACTACACGTTGTGGCAACGGGAGTGGTTGGGCTCGGAGTCCGATGAGGCGTCACGCATTTCGAGTCAGCTGGCCTACTGGAGCGCCACCCTGTCGGACCTGCCCGAAGTGCTCGAGCTTCCCACCGACCGCCCCCGCCCCGCCGCCCGATCACTTCGCGGCGGCCGCGTCGAGTTCGTGATCGGCCCCGACGTCCATGCCGGTGTGGTGGCGCTGTCGCGAGAACACAACACCACGGTCTTCATGACCATGCATGCCGTGCTGGCGATCATGCTGGCCCGACTGAGCGGTTCGGAGGACATCGCCGTCGGGACGCCGATCGCCGGCCGTGGCGAGCGCGAACTCGACGACCTGGTGGGCATGTTCGTCAACACGCTCGTCCTGCGCACCCGCGTCGACGGCGGCGCCACCTTCACCGAATTCCTCGGCAGCGTCCGGGAATCCGATCTTGCTGCCTTCACCCACGCGGAAGCCCCGTTCGAGCGGGTGGTGGAGGTCCTGAGTCCCTCCCGGTCCACGGCGTACTCACCGCTCTTCCAGGTGATGTTGGAGTTCCAGGACATCGAGCGTCCCGCGCTGGAGTTGCCGGACCTACGGGTTCGGAGCCTCGACTTCGAGATCGACACCACCAACTTCGACCTGCAGTTGACGCTGGCCGAGAACGTGGACTCCGCCGGCAACCCGGCCGGCATCACCGCGGGACTCGGCTATGCGACCGACCTCTTCGACGAGGACACGGCGATCGGGTTCGCGACGCGGCTTCAGCGCATCCTCGAGACGGTCGTCGCCCGCCCCGCCTGCCGGGTGGGTGACATCGAGATCCTGGGTGCCGGGGAGCGCGCCGCACTGACACCGGTGGTGGGCCCCGCCCCGGTGGCGCCGCGGTCCCTGCCGGACCTGTTGGCCACCGCGGCCGCGCACGATCCGGATGCCGTGGCGTTGGTCTTCGAAGGGCGGGAGGTGCGCTACCGCGACCTCGACGGCCGCTCGAACCAGTTGGCCCGCCTGCTGATCGAGTGCGGTGCCGGACCGGAAACCGTGGTCGCACTGTGCCTGCCGCGGTCGGTCGAATCCGTGGTGGCCGTGTGGGCGGTGGCCAAGTCGGGGGCCGCCTTCCTGCCGGTGGATCCGAGTCATCCACCCGCGCGGATCGAGTACATGCTCACCGACTCCGGCGCGGTGCGGGGTGTGACGACCTCCGCGCGGCGTGCCGGACTTCCCGATGCGGCGGAGTGGCTGGTGCTCGACGACCCTGACTTCGAGGACCGACTCTCGAGCTACCCGGCGGCGGCGATCACCGACGACCACCGGGCCGCGTCACTTCAGATCGACAACCCGGCCTACCTGATCTACACCTCGGGTTCGACCGGCAGACCCAAGGGCGTGGTCACTACGCATCGCGGCCTGTCGAACTTCGTTGTGCAGGAGAGGGAGACGTTCGCGACGACTGCGCAGTCCCGGACGCTGCACCTCGCGTCACCGAGCTTCGACGCCGCCGTCCTCGAGCTGCTGCTGGCGATCGGCGCGGCGGCCACCCTGGTGATCGTGCCGCAGTCCGTGTACGGCGGTGACGAGTTGGCGCGACTGCTGGAATCCGAGCGGATCACCCACTGCTTCGTGACCCCGGCAGCGCTGGGGTCGGTCGATCCGGCGGGTCTCCCTGATCTGGACTGTGTGGTGACGGGCGGGGAGGCGTGTCCGCCTGAACTGGTAGCTCGGTGGAGTACCCGAGAAGGTGCCCGGAGAATGTTCAACGCCTACGGGCCCACCGAGGCGACGGTGGTGGCGAGTGTCAGTGCCGCACTGGTACCGGCGGCGCCGGTCACGATCGGCACACCGATACGCGGTTTCGAGGTCGTCGTGCTGGACCCGCGACTGCGGCCGGTGCCCGTCGGGGTGACGGGGGAGCTGTACCTCGCCGGCCCCGCCCTCGCGCGCGGCTACCACCGACGGTTCCCGCTGACCGCGCGGCGATTCGTCGCCGGTCCCTTCGGCCCGCCGGGCAGTCGGATGTATCGCACCGGCGACCGGGTGCGCTGGACGTCCGACGGGCAGTTGGAGTACCTCGGGCGCACCGACTCCCAGGTGAAGGTCCGCGGCTTCCGGATCGAACTCGGCGAGGTCGAGTCCGCTCTGCTCGCCCATCACGACGTAGCCCAGGCCGTCACTGTGGTGTGGAACGTCGATGGCGGCGGCGATCGACTGATCGGCTACCTGGTGCCCGAACCCGGCGTGACGCTCGATTCGAGAGCCGTCCTCGACTTCGTAGGCGGCCGGTTGCCGTCGTACATGGTGCCGGCGGCGCTGGTGGTACTCGAATCACTGCCCCTGACCGTTCACGGAAAGCTGGACCGCGCAGCGCTTCCGGCGCCCGACTTCTCGGCGCCCGCGAGTCGACCGCCGAGATCCGAGACGGAGGAGCTGCTCGCCGGACTGTTCCGGGAGGTGCTCGGACTGGACTCGGTGGGGGTGGACGACTCGTTCTTCGCCCTCGGCGGCGACAGCATCATGTCGATCCAGTTGGTGGCCCGCGCCAAGGCTGCCGGTGTGCTCTTCTCTCCCCGAGACGTGTTCGAACGCAGGACGCTCGCCGGCCTCGCCGAGTCCGCACGGTTCGACGGTCTCGACGCGGTGGTCCTCGACGAGCTGCCGGGCGGTGGGGTCGGCGACGTGCCGCTGACGCCGGTCGCGCGGTGGATGCTCGGGCGCAGCGGCGGGCGACTCGACAGGTTCGCGCAGGCACTGCTGCTGGCGTCGCCCGCGGGTCTCACCCGCGAGGTGCTCGTTCGAGCCGTCGCGGCGGTCCTCGGCCGTCATGACATGCTCCGCGCACGACTGGTTGTCGAAGGCATGGAAGTCCTGCCGGCAGGCGCGGCGGCGGCGGAAGAGCTGGTCCGTCGGGTGCCGGTCGAGACGGTGGACGGCGACGGCTTCACCGCCCTCGCGGCCGCGGGACTCGACGCCTCGGCCGACCGCCTGGACCCGACCGCCGCGGCCGTGCTGCGGGTGGTCTGGTTCGACGTCCCGAACCAGGAGGGGCGCCTGCTCGTGGTGGCGCATCACCTCGTGGTGGACGCTGTCTCGTGGCGCATTCTCGTCGCGGATCTGGCGTCGGCGTGCAGCCAACTCCAGGCCGGCCTGACTCCCACCCTGCCTGCGGTCGGAACCTCGATGCGGCGGTGGTCGCACGGTTTACGCGACGCCACGGCCAAACGGACGCACGAACTCGAACTGTGGGAGCGGATCCTCGAGGGACCGGATCCGCTGATCGGTTCCCGCCCACTCGATCCCGCGCGCGACGTCGACGCGACCGTCAGCTCCCTCACCGTCGACGTGCCGTCGAGCGTGACGGACGCACTGCTCACCGCGCTGCCGCACGCCTTTCACGGCGGTGTGGGAGACGGGCTGCTTGCCGCGCTGGCGCTGGCACTGATCACCTGGCGCCGGGAACACGGCGTGGACCTGCCTCGGGCCCTGATCAACCTCGAGGGGCACGGCCGCGAGGAACACGTCGTCGCCGGTGCCGACCTGTCCCGCACCGTCGGCTGGTTCACCTCTGTGTATCCGGCGAGTCTGGACCTCACCGGGATCGACGTCGACGACGCCATGGCCGGCGGCCCGGAGGCGGGCCGGGCGGTCAAGGCCGTCAAGGAACAGCTGCTCGCGATCCCGGACCACGGGATCGGCTTCGGAATGCTGCGCTTCCTCGACAGCGAGGTGGCGGAGTCCCTCGGACGATTCCGTTCTCCACAAGTCAGTTTCAACTATCTCGGGCGCGTCAGCACCACCGGCGACGCGGGAGACTGGCGGCCCGTTGCGGGCACCGGTCAGCTCCGCGGCGCCCAGGATCCCGACCTGCCGGTCGCGTCCGTTGTCGACATCAATGCCTTCGTCGACGACAGTGCCGAGGGCCCCCGCCTGACGGCGGTGTTCGCGTTCCCGCGCGGGGTGCTGCCCGAGGCCGACGTCGCGGCGTTCGCCGAGCTGTGGCGCCGGGCCATGGGCGGACTCGCCACCTGCGCACGTCGGCCCGGTGCGGGCGGGCTGACACCGTCCGATGCGCCGCTGGTGTCGGTGAGCCAGGGGCAGATCGAGCGCTGGGAGGCGAAGTTCCCGGCGCTGCGGGACATCTGGTCGCTGTCGCCGTTGCAGGAGGGTTTGCTGTTCCATGCATCGTTGGTCGCCAGCTCGGTGGACGTGTACACGGCGCAACTGCGCATCGGCCTCGAGGGGACGGTAGATGCCGGGCGCCTGCGGGCCGCCGCGGCCGGCCTGCTCGACCGTCACCCGAACCTGCGGACCGCGTTCGTCTACGACGCCGACGGGGTGCCCGCTCAGCTGGTCGTCGACGAGGTGGTGGTGCCGTGGCGGGAGGTGGATCTCACCGGCCGCGGTCCCGCCACCGAGGCAGACCTCGAACGAGCACTCGGCGAGGACCGCGGCGCCCCGTTCGACCTCGCCGCACCTCCGCTGCTGCGGCTGACGCTCTTCCGTACCGCACCGCGGCGATGGGTACTGGCGCTGACCAATCACCACATCGTCCTGGACGGCTGGTCGATGCCGGTGCTGGTCCGAGAACTCCTGGAACGCTACGTCGCCGGCGGTACCCCGGTCGGGCTGCCGGAGACCGGCTACCGCACCTACCTGGGCTGGCTGGCGACGCGGAACCACGACGAGGCGGCCCGCGCCTGGGGCAGTGCGCTCGACGGCCTCGCGGAGCCGACGCTGCTGGCGCCGCAGGCGTCCGCGGGGTCCAACGGCGTGCCCGAGGAGATCGACATCGAGCTGCCCGCCGAGGTGCTCGGCGCGCTCGCCGCGGCGGTCCGTCGCGGGGGGATCACCGTCAACACGGTGGTTCAGGTGGCGTGGGGGATGCTGTTGTCCCGGTTGCTCTCCCGCGACGACGTCGTCTTCGGCGCCACCGTCTCCGGCCGTCCGCCGCAGCTGTCCGGTGTGGAGAACATGTTGGGGCTTTTCATCAACACGGTGCCGGTGCGCGTGCGGGTGGACCCGGACGAGAGTGTCGCGGAGTTGCTCACCCGGGTGCAGGCGGAGCAGGCGTCCCTGCTCGACCATCATCACCTCGGGCTCGGAGACATCCAGTCGCGGGTGGGCCTGGGCAACCTGTTCGACACGCTGTCGGTGTTCGAGTCGTATCCGGTCGACACGTCGGGTCTCGGCGAAGACACCGACATCGCGGGCATGCGGGTGACGGACTTCGAGGCCCGCGACGCCACGCACTACCCCGTCACCCTGCTGTCGATCCTGGAACCGACGCTGCGGCTGAGCCTGCGCTACCGGCCAGGAGCATTCGACCGGGCGACGGCGGAAGGATTCGCGCAGCGGTTTGTCCGGGTCCTGCGGGGTGTGGTCGAGGATCCGGACACCCCGGTCGGTGCGGTCGACTGCTTCGTGCCCGGTGAACGGGAGTTGGTGGTCGAGCGGTGGAACGCGACGGAGCGTGCGGTGCCGGCCGCGACCCTGCCGGGGTTGTTCGAGGCGCAGGTGGGGCGGACTCCGGACGCGGTGGCGGTGTCGTTCGAGGGTGAGTCTCAGACCTACGGCGAGTTCTCCTCGCGGGTGAACCGGCTGGCGCGGCAGCTGATCTCGGTGGGTGTGGGTCCGGAGTCGACGGTGGCGCTGGCGATGCGCCGGTCGCCGGACCTGCTGGCCGGGATCTACGCGGTGCAGGCCGCCGGCGGCGCGTACGTGCCGGTGGACCCGGACGAGCCGGCGGAGCGGGTCGGACACGTGCTCGAGACCGCCGCGCCGGTGTGCGTGCTGAGTACCGCGCGGGACGAGTTCGGCGGCGGCGGAGCGCGGCCGGTGCTGCTGGTCGACGAGCTGGACCTCTCGGACGTGTCCGACGGGCCGATCGTGGACGCCGAGCGGCGTGCTCCGCTGGTGCCGTCGAACACGGCGTACGTGATCTTCACGTCGGGGTCGACGGGGATGCCGAAGGGTGTCGCGGTGACGCATGCGGCGGTCGTGAATCGGCTGTTGTGGATGCAGGATCGGTATCCGTTGGACTCGACTGATGTGGTGTTGCAGAAGACTCCGGTGACGTTCGACGTGTCGGTGTGGGAGTTGTTCTGGCCGTTGCAGGTGGGTGCTCGTCTGGTGGTTGCGGTGCCGGGTGGGCACCGCGATCCGGGGTACCTGGCGCAGGTGGTTGTCGAGCAGTCGGTGACGACGATGCACTTCGTGCCGTCGATGCTGGCGGTGTTCGTGGCGGAGCCGTCGGCGGTGGAATGCGCGACGTTGCGGCAGGTGTTCGCGTCGGGTGAGGCGTTGCCGGCGGAGACCGCGGCGCGGTTGCGGGAGATCCTGCCGGCGGTGCGGTTGCACAACCTGTACGGGCCGACGG
>NZ_JBFUJP010000121.1:0-7509 GCF_056401315.1 Rhodococcus sp. P4_F5
GGATCATCGAACGGCAGCGCGTGACCCCGGCCAGCCGCGGCGCCCTGTTGCTCGGCCGGGTGCTCAAGGACATGGTGGTGCTGATGGTGCAGGCCACCATCCTGGTGCTGGTCGCGGTCGTGTTCTTCGACCTGCGGCCCAACGTGCTCGGTTTCGTGCTGACGCTGATCCTGGTCGCGATCATCGCGGCCGGCATGTCGTCGGCGTCGTACGCACTGGCGCTGGCGACCCGTTCCGAGGACTCGCTGGCCTCGGTGCTGAACATGGTGTCGGTGCCGCTGCTGCTGCTCTCCGGCATCCTGCTGCCGATGACGCTGGGACCGGGCTGGCTGCAGACCCTGGCCAGGCTGAACCCGCTCTCGCACACGGTCGACGCGGCCCGCGCCCTCTTCCGTGGCGACTTCGGCTCCTCCGACGTCTACGTCGGGACCGCGATCACCCTCACCCTGGCACTGGTTCTGGGTCTGATCGGTGCCCGTACCTTCGCGAAGGAGAACGCCTGAGCGGTCGGCCGGTCGGTCGGCTGTGAGGTCCGACACCACCCTCCGATAACCTCGACAACATGCGACCGACTGCTTTGATCACCGGGGCCAGCCGCGGCCTCGGCTCCGCCATTGCCCGCGAGCTTGCCGCTGGCCACAACCTCCTGCTCGGCGCGCGCAAAGAGGACGCCCTGAAGGAGATCCTCACGGAGATCGAGGACGCGAAGCCGTTCCCGGCGGACCTGACCGACCACGCCGCGGTCGCCGAGGCCGTCAAGGGCATCGACCGGCTGGACGTGCTGGTGCACAACGCCGGCGTCGCCGACCTGGGCACCGTCGCGGACACTCCCGCCGAGGTGTGGCGGAACACCATGGAGGCCAACGTCATCGCGGTCGCGGAGCTGACCCGGCTGCTGCTGCCGGCGCTGCGCAAGGCGGGCGGCCACGTGGTGCTGATCAACTCCGGTGCGGGCCTGCGCGCCAACGCCGGATGGGGCCCCTACGCCGCCAGCAAGTTCGCGCTCCGCGCGTTCGGCGACGCCCTCCGGCTCGAGGAGCCCAAAATTCGGGTCACCTCGATCCACCCGGGCCGGATCGCCACCGACATGCAGCGCGCGATCGTCGAGGGCGAGGGCGGGACGTTCGACGCGGACCAGTTCCTCTCCCCGGAGACCGTGGCCCGCGCCGTGCACGCCGCGATCGACACCGCGCCCGACGGGCATCCCACCGAGATCGTGCTGCGGCCCACAGCGCGGTAGCGGTTTACCGGCGCTCGACGAGGACGCAGCGAGCGCCGGTGAAGATGGTCGGCATGCACTGGTTGCAGTGCGTGCAGCGCGACTGCGTCCGCGCGTCGGCGGCGATCCGGTTGACGAGGTCCGGTTCCATCAGCAGTGCCCGCGCCATCGCGACGAACTCGAAGCCCTCGGCCATCGCGGTGTCCATGCCGTCGCGGTCGGTGACGCCGCCGAGCAGCACCAGCGGCAGGTTCACCGCGGCCCGGACCTGCCGGGCCTGGTCGAGCATGAACAGCGGCTGGTAGGGGTAGGCGCGCAGGAACTTCTTGCCGATCAGTTTCACGCCGAGACGCGCGGGCTGCGGCATCACCGCGGCGAACTCCTTGATCGGGGCGTCGCCCTTGAACAGGTACATCGGGTTGAGCAGCGAGCTGCCCATGGTCAGCTCCAGGGCGTCGAGGCTGCCGTCGGCCTCGAGCCACTTGGCCACCTGGATGGCCTCGTCGACCCGGAACCCGCCGGGCACCCCGTCGTCCATGTTGAGCTTGGCGAGGATCGCCACCCGGCCGCCCACCGCCTCGCGGACCGTCCGGGCCGTCTCCAGGACCACCCGGGCCCGGTTCTCCAGCGAGCCGCCGTAGGCGTCCTTGCGGTGGTTGAGCTTGGGGCTCAGGAACGAGCTGGCGAAGTAGTTGTGGCCGAAGTGGATCTCGACGGCGTCGAACCCGGACTCGACGGCGATCTTCGCGGCGGTGCCGTGCGCAGCGGTGATCCGCTCGATGTCCGCGACCGTCGCGGTGTGGATGCGGCGCATCGACATCGGGTTGAAGGACGGCGACGGCGCCAACGCCGGCAGCCCGTTGGACTTGCCGTTCGCGACCGGTCCCGCGTGACCGAGCTGTGCGGACGCCGCCGCACCCTCCGCGTGGATGGCGTCGGTGAGCCGGCGCAGACCGGGCACCGCCTCGTCGCGCATCCACAGCTGGCCGCGCTCGGTCCGGCCCTCCGGCGCGACCGCGCAGTAGGCCACCGTGGACATGCCCACCCCGCCCGCGGAAGGCCGGCGGTGGAACTCGATGAGCTCGTCGGTGACCAGCGCGTCGGGCGTCTTGCCCTCGAAGGTCGCGGACTTGATGATGCGGTTGCGCAGGGTGATTGGGCCGAGCGATGCTGGGGCGAGTACGTCGGGACTGGTCACGGGTCATCCTCCGATTCGATTTGGCCGATGGTAGGACGTGAACGGCCCGCCCGGATCCGGAACCGGCCGCTGAGCGGGAGGCACGCGCGGTGGGGAGCACCGCCTACCGGTACCGCGACTTCGACCAGATCGATTGGTACAGAGGAAATTTAAGGCAGGATCGGATTCTGCCTGGCCCGATCGCGGTAGACCCTGCCCGCCGCGGGGCACCCCGGCGGGCAGGCGCGTCCTCAGAATCCGTCCGGCGCCGGCTCACCGATCGTCGAGGGACCCGGGCTTCGCGCCCACTTCGGCAGGATGAAGACTCCCTCGGCCTCCACGCAGACGCCGTCGGCGTCGGCGAGATGGCCGACCACGATGGTCTTGACCCCCTCGATGCGATCGATCCGCGCCTCTGCGTGCAACGCGCCGAGCGGGGTGGGCCGGCGGTAGCGCAGGGTCAGGGTGCCGGTCATTCCCGGGGCCCCGCCGAACTCCGCGGCCGAGCCGAGGACCTGGTCGAGGATGAGCGCGGACACACCGCCGTGCGTCAACCCGGCGGGACCCTCGTACTGCGACCCCAGATGGAAGTCGCACCACGCGCGCCCGTCCGGATCGTGCTGGAGCACCACCGGCGGCGCGACCGCGTTGCGCAGCCCGGCGGCGGCGTTCCCCCACGCCCGCTTCTGGCCGGAGGCGCCCCAGCGAACCCCGTACGGTCCCGGGTTCGTGCGCTTGCGCAGGATCTGCTTGGCCGCCTCGAGGTGCTCCTGCGCGGCCCGCAGGTCGACCTCGTCCTCGACCTCGGTGAGCAGCGCGACCTCGATCAGGTCCCGGACACTGTCGGTGAGCGGTCCGTACAACTCGGACTGTCGGTCGATCTCCTCGTCCGAGAGCCCGTCCTGAACGTAGAGCGACTGTTGGCGGGCGATCGATTCGGTCACGGGGCCTCACTGGTGCGGGAAGTCGACACCGGGCGGTAGGGCATCGGCCCTGGTGCCCGGCGATACAGGTGCGATATGCACTCTACATACGGTACCGACGACGGCCGCGCCCCCAACGACCGACGGGAACCTGCGGCTCACCGCACACCTCGCGTGAGCCGCTGGTTCCCGTCGTGGCCCGCGCCGGCGGCGCCGAGCGGGGCGTGGGACCTAGTCCTTCCGGAGCAGGAAGCTCAGGACGGTCGCCTCGAATGCTTCCTTCTGCTCGATCATCGCCCAGTGCCCGCAGTTGGGGAACACATGCAGCTCCGCCTTCGGGATGGTCCGCATGGGAACCAGTGACATGTCCAGCGGGCTGACGCGGTCGTCACGACCCCAGGTGAGCAGGGTCGGCGCCTTCACCTTGTGCATCATCGCCCACGGCGGCGGCGCATCGGACGCGTCCATCATCTTCACCATCTGCGCGAAGGCGGCCTTGCCGTACATCCGGCGGGCGCTGTCGAGGGTCGCGGGATCGGTGGCCTGAGTCCAGCGCTCCTCGATCAGCTCCTCGGTCACCATCGCGGGGTCGTAGACCATCGAGTACAGCCACTGGATCAGGCGCTCACGGGTCGGCGCCTCGGTGAACTCCTGCAGTAGCTTGATGCCCTCACCGGGGCCGGGGCTGAAAATGGCCTTGCCGATGCCGCCGATCGTGACCAGACGACGCACCTTCTCCGGGTGGTTGATCGCATAGCTGATCGCGACCCCGCCGCCCATCGAGTTGCCGATGATGTCGACGCTGTCGAGGCCGAGAGCGTCGACGAACTTCACCACCGAGTCCAGCGCGGTGACCATGGGGTGGCCGCCGAAGTCGTCGCTGACGCCGAATCCGGGGAACTCCAGCACCAGGCAACGGAAGTGCTCGGCGAACACCCCGAGGTTGCCCCGGAAGTTGCGCCAACCTGTCACGCCCGGTCCCGAGCCGTGCAGCAGCAGCAGCGGCGGCCCGTCTCCCGCCTCGTGGTAGCGCAGGACGCCTGCCTCGGTGGAGATCTCCCGCAGGGTTCCCTCGTAGCTCAGGTCCGATGTCATCATTCGCCTCACTCTTCGATTGCGGCCGGATCCGCCTTTTCCGACCAACGTGCCATCTCGGTGGACCGCATCCCAGATGCCGTTCCGGTCAGTGGATGGAAACCTGGCGCGGCACGGGAGGCGGTTGCCCGCTTCTCTCGTCCGTCGGGTGCCGCAGGGTCGGCCGCGCGGCTTTCGCACGGCCGACCCCGGGCACGCCTAGTGAGCGAAGATCGCTGCGCCCTCGTCGGTGGCGTCCGGCGCGCTCTGCGCCGCACCGGGAACCTGCAGCTGCCGGATCTTGCGCGGAAGCATCAAGGCGACCACCGCGCCGATGACCGCACCGACGGCACCGATCAGGAAGGCGACCTGGAAGCCCTCGTCCGTGTAGAGGATCGCGCCCTGCGTCATCTCCAGCGGGATCGGGGCGATGTACGAGTTGTTCATCACCGTGAACGCGATCACCGGCAGGACCGCCGGGAACACGCTCTGGAACACGCCCACGATGCTCGCGGTGGACGCCTGCAGCTGCGGGGGCACCGCCTCGATGAGCAGGTTCGGGATCGAGGCGTAGCCCAGGCCCATGCCGAGGCCGAACACGCCTGCGAACCCGATGAGCAGCGCCTTGTCGTCGTGCACCATCGCGACCGCCGCGAACGCGGCCGCCATCAGCAGCAGACCGGTGACCAGCAGCAGGCGCGGACGCACATTGCGCCCGACCAGCATGCCCACGATCAGGCCACCGATCACGACCATTCCGCCGATCGGCGCCTGGAAGATCGCGAATCCCTCTGCACTCACGCCGAATCCGTAACCGAGGCCGAGCACGGCGGGGGTCATCGCCATCATCGGGAGCAGGATCGTGAAGAGCCCACTCGAGCCGTAGACGAATCCGGCACCGATCGTGGTCAGGAGCACCGGCCGCTTGCCGAGCACGTCCAGGTCGATCAGCGGCTCGCGCACCACCTTCGCCGAGGCGATCCACGCCAGCAGGAGCACCACGCCCCCGATGAGGTAGGCGAGAGTGGACCCGCTCGTCCAGCCCCAGGTCGGCCCGAAACTCACGGCCACGAGGATGCCTGCGATGCCGGCACCCAACAGCACCGCGCCGACGAGGTCGAGACGGGACCGCAGTCGCACCGACGACTCGTCGGTGGACGCAATGATCATCACGCCGAGCACAGCGAGCCCGATCACGAAGAACCAGAAGATGCTGCGGAAGCCGTGGTTGTCGATCAGCCAGCCGGTGAGGAACGGCGCGGGAATCGCGATCAGCCCCATACCGCTGGTCGCGATGCTGACCGCAAGTGCGATGGTCTTCGGCGGGAAGACGTCGCGGATCAGCGAGTAGCTCAGGAACAAGCAGGGCACGAGCATGCCGGACAACGCCCGGCCGACGATCAGTACCGCGTAACTGCCGGCGATCGCGCAGAGGAACGAACCGAGCGCGGCGATCGCGACGCACGCCAGCAGGAGGCGGCGCTTGCCGTACATGTCGGCGAGCTTGCCGACAAGCGGCGCGGCCACCGCACCCAGAAGCAGGAACGACGTCAGCATCCAGGCACCCTGAGTCGTCTGGTAGTGCGCCGAGATCGCCGGCAGGGCCATCGAGATCATCATGTAGCTGACCGCGAGCATCTCGAGCAGCAGCACGATCGATGCGAGCGAGAAGATCAGGCGCGGCGTCCACTTTTCAGCGGYGACCGCGGGACCGTGAGCGCCGGGAGGCGGCGACATCTCGCCGCCGGAACGGGTAGTGACCATCGTGGTGGGTCCTTCCGGGATACCAATGAATCTCAGGCCCAATGTGATTCGGGCACGGATAGGGCCATCCGGCAGGGTCGGCGCGGACGACGTGGATGGTGCGACATATCCGAGCTGTCAGGATCGAATGTGTAAGCCACATCACAGGACACCTCAAACTGTGAGAACAGACATCGTTCCGGTGAGCGGGAAGATTGCCCTGGGAGAAGGTTCAAAACGGGCGAAACCGACTCGCGGGAACCGCGGTTCCCGAACCTCACCCGGCAGACGCGGCAAGTTTCGCGCCGGGGACCGGGTAGCACATTCCTGCCGACCCGGCCATGAGCTCGGGTCCGGGACCAGAGGCAGTCAGGCGGACACCGGGCGCGGTCGAGGTACCGCAGACCCGCCGGGATGTGCCATCCCGCCGGCGAGCAGTACGACCACGGGCTCGTCACCGAATACCCGCCGCAGGCCACGTGTGCACGACGCCTGTGCGCGCCGCCGTCGAGTGCGATCGCGGCGCCCCGTCACCTGATCGGCGGCCACCAATGGCACGAAACTCATTGCACCGCTGTCAGATTCGGCCACAACACGATCAAACGCTGCGACCGTGACGAGTGCACTGTTCGATGTCGAACTGCCGTTCGTCGGTGAAGTCGCGAACGGTGTTCACCCACCGCGACGAGGTGCAACCTGACTCGTTCGTCGCGCTACCCGTTGCGTCCACCACGCCGCCGGGACCGTTGCCGCACCCTTTGACAGGGTGGGCGCCATCTCGTATCGTCCGTCGTCATGCATGTCCGCTCCATTGCGAAGACCCGAGGCCGGCTTCCCGCCGGCCTGATCTGGGTACAGAGAACGCAGCGCTAGAACCCATTCTCAGCACTGTTCGCGACGGTGCATGCATTCAACGGCTCGTAAACGCGGCCGTACTCCGTCCTTTGGTCGATCCCGTGATCTGCGGCGCCCGGCCGGCGGAGAACGGTACGAGGATTCGGCGGTAGCCGTCGCGACGCGCCCTTCCGGAAACGACCAAGTCGTATCCGGCCTTCCCGCTTCATGACACGGACACGAACATCCGCACCGTTCGCGGACGGACCGCCAGGCCCGGTCCAAGAGATGGTGCGCTGCGTCCGCGCGCCGTGGCAAATACACTTTCTTACAGGAGATTTCATTGATTACCGCTACCGACCTCGAAGTTCGTGCCGGTGTGCGGACCCTCCTCTCCGCGCCCGGCCCCGCCCTGCGCGTCCAGTCCGGCGACCGCATCGGTCTCGTCGGCCGCAACGGCGCCGGAAAGACCACCACCCTGCGCATCCTCGCCGGCGAGGGCGAGCCCTACGCGGGTGAGGTCATCCGCACCGGAGACC
>NZ_JBFUJP010000122.1:0-7447 GCF_056401315.1 Rhodococcus sp. P4_F5
CCGGCAGCCTCGCCGGCGGCCGCGGCGGTGACCGCGGGTGCGGGTGCGGGTGCCGGTGCCGGTGCCGGTGCGGCGCCGGGCGGCGTGGCGGCCGCGCCCCAGGCGGTGCTCAGTCCCGCGTCCGGCGTCACGACCGGGATGGAATCGGTGGCGGCGTCGCCGTCCAGGGGCGAGGCCGCGTCGCCGGCAGCGAGGGCCGCGGCATCGGCGGCGAGCGCGACGCCTCCCACCGCGAGCGCGATGCCGCCGCTCGCGACCAGCGCCGGGCTGGCGCCGCCGGCGAGGATCGCGGCGCCGTGCGCGACCGCACGGCCGGGATCCGGTGCGGAGACGGTCGGCAGGTCGAGGGTCTGCGCGGCGAGTTCGGCGACCAGCGGCATGGCCGAACCGCCGCCGGTCAGCAGCACCGTCCGCACGCCGGCGGGCTCGAGTTCGTGGGCGCGGATGCTCTCCTCGACCATCGTCAGCGACCCGGCGACCTGGCCGCGGAGCATCTCGTCCAGTTCGGTCCGCGTCAGGGTGATGCTGGTGTGGGCGCCCGCGACCTCGACGGGCACGGCAGCGGTGTCCCGCGTCGACAGTTGTTCCCTGGCCTCGCGGCAGCGTTCGCGCAGCGTCGTCAGTTGCGCACGGGTAGCCGGATCGGCGGTGTCGACCGGCCCGAGATCGGCGGCGACGACGGAGAGCACGTGCTCGACGACGGTGCGGTCGAGGCTGTCGCCGCCGAACAGGGTGGTGTAGGTCGACGGCCGCAGCAGCCCGGCGCCTTCGCCGGTGCGGACCAGCGAGACGTCCAGGCCCGCGGAGCCGAGGTGGTACACCGCGACCACGGCGTCGCCGAGCGGGCCGTGCGCGGCCTCGAGCCAGGCCACGGCGGCCACCGCGTCGGGCATCAGCGTCACCGACGCCTGGCCGACGTGGTCGAGCGCCTCGCGCAGGGCGGCCACGGTGGCGGCGTCCCAGTGGGAGGGGTAGGTGGCGACCACCGGGAGGGCGGCATTGTTCGGGAAGTCGTCGGGGAACTGCTCGGTGGCGGCCAGCAGCAGGCCACTGACTGCCGTCGCGACGAGGTCTTCCGCGAGGTACGACGTTCCGTCGGGCGCGCTCAGCCCGGCCGGGTCGCCGACCCGTGAGGTGAACCGCGACAGCACGCCCTCGCGGTCGGCCGGTGCGCCGAGGACCGCCGCGTCCTCGCCGAGCAACAGGGTCGCTGCCCGCACCACGGCCGGTGGCTCGTCGAGCAGGCCGTCGCCCCGCTGCAGGATGGCGGTGGCCGTGGTGTCGCCCACCCGCAGCCCGAGACCCGCGGTCATGTCGTGTCTCCTCGTGTTCGGCGGCGGTTGCCGCTACTGGCGTTCACCTTAACCAGACGATTGCCTCGGGCCGTCGCCACCAGGGTCGTCTGCTCTCCCTGCGGTGGCGCCGGTGGTGTCCTACCCTCAGGTGGAGTGCGCGCACAGGCGGGAAAACCGCAGCCCCGCCGCGAACTTCCGGGAGCACGATGAGCCGCCCCGAACCGCAACCCGTCCTCGAACCACTCAGCTCGGCCGCACTGTTCCTGGTGGTGGCGGCGGGTCCCTCGCGAGCGGACGCACGGCGGGTCCTGGAGGTGAGCGCGGACGTCGGATCGCTGGTGCGGGCGGTCGGTTTCCGCGAGTTGGCAGGCTCGCTGAAATGCGTCGTCGGCCTCGGCTCCGACCTGTGGGACCGGGCGGGTCCGCGGACCCGCCCGACGGGCCTGCATCCCTTCGTGCCGTTGCGGGGCGAGGTGCACAGCGCCCCGTCGACACCGGGCGACGTGCTCTTCCACATCAAGGCGGCGCGCGCGGACCTCTGCTTCGAACTGGGCCGGCTGATCGTCGACGCGCTCGGCGACGCGGCGACCGTCGTCGACGACGTCACCGGGTTCCGCTACTTCGACGCGCGCGACCTGCTCGGCTTCGTCGACGGCACGGAGAACCCCGTCGGCTCCGGTGCCGGGGCGGCCGCCCTCGTCGGTGCCGAGGACGAGGAGTTCGCCGGCGGCAGCTACGTGATCGTCCAGAAGTACCTGCACGACATGGCCGCCTGGCAGTCGCTCACCGTCGAGGACCAGGAGCGGGTGATCGGACGGACCAAGGTCGAGAACGTCGAACTCGCGGACACCGTGAAGCCGAGCAACTCGCACGTCGCACTGAACACACTGGTCGACGCGGACGGCACCGAACGGGAGATCCTGCGGGACAACATGCCCTTCGGCAGCCTCGGCGACGCCGAGTTCGGGACCTACTTCATCGGCTACGCCAAGGACCCGTCGGTCACCGAGGAGATGCTCCGCCACATGTTCCTCGGCGACCCGCCCGGCAACTACGACCGCATCCTCGACTTCTCCACGGCCGTCACCGGCACGCTCTTCTTCGCCCCCAGCCTGGACGTCCTGGAATCGCTCGGCGGTCCCGAGACGACCGGCGCTGCAACGGAAGACGACGCGTCGTCACCCGACGGCGCCGAGCCCGACCGGTACGGAATGTCCCTGCAGATCGGCGACCTCAAAGGGTGGCGCAATGACTGATTCGAGCAACCTGCACCGTCGGCTGGCCCCGGTCACCGAGGCCGCGTGGGAGCAGATCGGCGAGGAGGCCGCCCGGACCTTCAAGCGACACGTCGCCGGCCGGCGGGTGGTGGACGTGGTGGGCCCGCTCGGGTACGCGTACTCCGCGCACAACCTGGGCCGGGTGCGCCCGATCAGGTCCTCGGACAGTCGTATTCGCGCGCAGCAGCGCCAGGTGCACCCGTTGGTGGAGTTGCGGTTCCAGTTCACGCTCAGCCGTGCCGAGGTGGACGACGTGGCGCGGGGCTCGCTGGACTCGGACTGGCAGCCGGTCAAGGACGCCGCCAAGGCCCTCGCCTTCGCCGAGGACCGTGCCGTGTTCGGCGGCTTCGAGGAGGCCGGCATCCGCGGGCTCGGGCCGTCGAGCAGCAACCCGGTGCTCGAGATGCCGGCCGACCCGCTGGCCGTCCCCGACGCGGTGGCGTCGGCGCTGTCGGCGCTGCGGCTGGCCGGGGTCGAGGGCCCGTACGCGGTGGTCCTCGACGCGGACGCGTACACCGCGGTGAGCGAGACCCGGGACGAGGGTCATCCGGTGTTCCACCACCTCAAGGACCTGGTGGCCGACGTCGTCTGGGCGCCGGCGGTGCAGGGCGGCTACGTGCTGTCGACCCGGGGCGGGGACAACCAGTTGACCCTCGGCGCGGACCTGTCGATCGGCTACGACAGTCACACCGACCGTGAGGTGACTCTCTACCTCGAGGAGTCGCTGACCTTCTCGTCGCTCACCTCGGAGGCGTCGGTCGTCCTGCAGCGGTGAGGGTCTCGTGTCGCGGCCCGCGGTGAACTACGTTGAAACGGTGACTGCGGCGCAGAGCTATCGGGACACCAATCCGTTCTACAAGCTGGTGCGCTCCTCCGCGGGCACCGCGCCGATGGCGTGGTTCTACGCGCACACGCTGCACCACATCGACCGCCCGGTCTTCCGGATGACCAACGGCAGACGCACGTTCACCAGCATGCTGACCGGGCTGCCGGTGGTCATGCTCACCACCACCGGCGCCAAGAGCGGGATTCGCCGCACCCTGCCACTTGTCGGCCTGCTCGACGGCGACCGGGTGGTGGTGATCGCGTCGAACTACGGCCAGCACGGGAACCCGGCGTGGTTCTACAACCTGCGCAAGAATCCCGAGTGCACCGTGGTGGTGTCCGGCGGTGCGCCGCGGCAGTTGTACGCGTACGAGGCCGAGGGCGACGAGCGGGACCGGTTGTGGCGCCGCGGCCTCGAGATCTACCCGGGCTGGGCGGGCTACGAGAAGCGGGCCACCGACCGGCGGATCCCGGTGATGGTGCTCGCGCCCGCTCCTCGCTGAGGCGGGCTACGGCGCCGGTTTCGGGTTGACGCTGATCACCTTGCACACGAACTCCTCGTACAGTCGCAGCCACTTGTCGAGGAACTCGGCGGTCGACTCGACGGTGACCTCGCCGTCCTCGGTGATCAGGCCGTCGTGGAACTGGATGTACGCCTCCGGCTGAGCCAGTTCCGGCGAGTTCACGAACGACAGCACGCTGCGCAGGTGCTGCTGCGCGACGGCGGTGCCGATGTGGCCCGGCGAGGTGCCGATCACACCGGAAGGCTTGAGCGCGAACGAGTTCTGGCCCCACGGCCGAGAACCCCAGTCGATCGCGTTCTTCAGCGCGCCGGGGATGGAGCGGTTGTACTCGGGGGTGACGAAGATCAGCGCGTCCACGCTCGCGACGGCCGCCTTGAACGCCACGCCCACGGGCGGGTACTCGGCGTCGTAGTCGTGGTTGTAGAGCGGCAGGTCCCGGATCGGGATCTCCTGCATCGCCAGTCCGTCGGGGCTCCGGCGCATCAGCGCCGTCGCGAGCCTGCGGTTGATGGAGTTCTTCGAGAGACTGCCGACGAACACGCCAACCCTGTACGGCATCGGCTTCACCCTTCCGGTCACGCCCCTGGCAGGAGACCTCTTCGGATCGCGTACGTGCGGTTCCAAACGTAGTCCCGCGACGCGGACGGGGGAAGGTCTCCTACCCGTCGTAACCCATGGCCCGCAGCATCGAGAGCATCTCGGCCCGGTTCGGGGCGTCGAGCCGGCGTCGGATCCGCGCCACGTGGTGCTCGACGGTCTTCGCGGAGATGAACAACCGCGCGCCGATGTCCCGGTAGGTCAGGCCCGTCACCAGCAGGCGCGCCACGTCCGACTCTCGCTCCGTCAGACCGCCCGTGGGCGCGGACTGCGCCGCGGTGCCCGACGTGGGTGCGACGTCGGCGGGAACCGCCGCAGCCGGGCGCAACGACCGTGCCACCTGCAGCAGGGCGGTCGCGGCGGGGGTGTCGGTGGCGCGCAGCGCGGCCTCGCCGGCCAACCGGGCGCCGTCCCAGGGCAGGCCGATCCCGGCCAGGGTGCGGGCGGACTGTTCCACCTCGGTCGCGTCGGTCTCGCCCTGCAGCACCCGCAGCCAGGCGCGGCCGGCGCGGGCCAGTCCGGCCGCGTAGGTGCTGGTCTCGGCGGCGACGCCGAGCGCGTGGGCGTGCGGCACCAGGTCGGCGGGTGTCTCGGCGAGGATGGCGGCCTGCACCCCGTACCAGTGCAGCGGCGAACCCCACAGCGGCGGCTCGCCGAGCTGCGTCAGCAGCTCGCGGGCCTGGTCCACCAGGTGCGCGACGCGGTGCAGTTCCCGCAGCCGGGCCGCGGCCAGCCACAGCTCGCCCAGCGGCAGCAGGCTCAGCAGGTCCACGCAGTGCTCGGCGACCACCGTCTGCGCCCGCTCCCAGGACTGGCGCAGTGCGCCGACGTCGCCGGTGCGACGGGCCAGGCCCACCCGCAGCGCCGCGGCGAACAGCGCGTCGCGGGGGTTCAGGTCGCCGGACGAGACCGAGTTCAGTTCCTGCGCAGCGGAATCGAGGTCGCCGTGGGTCATCGACACCCAGGCGAGCAGCAGCAGGTGCCGGGCCCGGCTCACCCCGCCCTCCGCGTCGGTGTCCAGCGCCCGCTGCAGCACCGCACGGGCCCGGTCGAGTTCACCGCAGTGCAGTGCCGCCAGGGCGGTGACCGCCGCGCCGGTGTCCGGCAGGAAGGTGGTGCGTGATGCGTTGGCGCCCAGGGACAGCGCGCGGGTCAGGGTGTTCAGGGCGATCGCGGTGGACCCGTCGAGTGACTGCCGCAGGCCGTCCGCGAGCAGGGTCGCGGCGGCCGCACCCGACGTGGGCGGCACCAGGCTCGGTGGCGGGCCACCAGTTCCGTTGTCGGACAGCGCGATGCCGGACATGACGGACGCCGACTCGGGTCGGCCGGCGGCCAGCAGCACCATCGCCGCGACCGGGCGGTCGACCCCGGCGCGCGCCGGGCCGAGCCACTCGTACAGGTCGGCGCTGCGGGTCACCATGCCCTGGTGCGCGGCGACGCTCGCCGCAATCCGCACCGCCGCCGCCAGTTCGGCGGCCGGAAGGTCCGCGGCGTGCTCGAGCCGGCCGTCCGCCAACCGGACCGCGGTGTCCAGGTCGCCGCAGAGTCCGGCCGCCTCCGCTCGGCGCAGCGACAGGCGGGGGCCGTCGGCGCCGGCCCGCAGTGCGGACGCGTACAGCTCGGCGGCCCGGCGGGGCGGGGCGAGTTCGGCTTGCTCGCACAGGAACTCGGCAAGGACGGGGTCTGTCACCCCCGCCTCGGCGAAGGCGCGGGCGGAGGGGAGGTCCAGCGTCCCCAGCGTGACCCGGGCCCGCAATGCCTCGGCCTGCAGCCCGGCCACCCGCTGGGCGCCGAGCAACGACCGCAGGGGTTCGTGCGCCGAGGCGAGCAGGGCGCCCGACGGCAGCACCAGCCCGCAGGCGCGGGTCCGGTCCACCAGGTCGCGGGCGGCGTCCGGCACGAGTTCGAGGGTTCGGCCGAGTTCCGCGGCGTCCAGCCCGGCGCCTGTGGTCGCGACGGCCAGGGCGGCCAGCAGGTCGGCGTCGAGCCCGCCGAGCACGTCGTGGTGGCAGTCCGTGACCGCCGCTGCCACGGCCCGGTCGAGGCCGTCCCGGGTCAGGCCGCCGGCGCGCAGGGGTGCGAGGGCGGCGTCGACGCAGCGGGGGAGCCCGCCAGTGAGCCGGTGCACCAGCGCGACGACCTGCGGCGGCAGGCTCATGCCCAGCAGCAGTTCCGCATGCGCAGCGGTGTCACGGGGCGAGAGGTGCCCCAGGGCGACGGTGCCGTCGAGGGCTGAGGACAGCGCGCGCAGTGCGTCGTTGGCGGGGCGAGGTTCGGCGGCGACGACGAGGGTGACGTCGGGGCGGGCGGCGACCTCGGTCAGGGCCGAGAGGCTGCGCGCGGCGAGCAGGTGGGCGTCGTCGACCAGCACCACCGAGCCCGGCGGCGGCGCGGCACCGTCGAACACCGCACCGCCGGGCGCGGCGCCACTGAAAACCATTGCGTCCGAAGGCCCGTCGGCCGCGTCCCGGACCGCCGCGAGCAGCGCGGACTTGCCTGTGCCCGACGCGCCCCGCACCAGTCGGTGGGGGTGCCCGTGGCGCGCGTCGGCCAGCAGCGCCCGGGCGGCCGCCGACGCGGTCGCGGGGGTGGCCACGGAGCCGGATGCCAACACCTTTGCCTCGCTCCTCACCTGGTCCGGCCTACTCGCCGCCGACGACGGCGCCGAGGACATTGCCGACGCCGTTGCCGAGGCCGCCCACCACCCCGCCGAGGCCGCCCACCACGCCGCCGAGTCCCTGGCCGACCCCGTCGACCACGGCGCCCGCGCCGTTGGCCACGCCGCCGACGCCGTTCACGACGCCGTTCGCGACGCCGGCGCCGCCGTCACCGGAGGGCCCCGGAGCTGGGGCGGGTGCGGGCGCCGGCGCCGGAGCCGGAGCCGGTGCGGGGGCCGGTGCGGGGGCCGGGACCGGTGCAGGTGCGGGCG
>NZ_JBFUJP010000123.1:0-7377 GCF_056401315.1 Rhodococcus sp. P4_F5
CCGTCGATCACCGTCGGCAGGTAGTACGCCCCGTCGCGCAGCCGGTCGTCGTCGGGAATTCCTCCGCCACAGAGGATTCGACCACCCTCGGCGCGGGCGAGGTCGACGTAGCGGGCGACGGAATCGCGGTGCTCGGCGTGCACCATCGGCGCCACCTGGGTGCCCGGTTCGCGGCCGGGCCCGACCCGCAGCCGGGTGGTCTTCTCGACCAGCCGGGCAAGGAAGTCGTCGTAGATCCGCCGGTCCACGAACAGTCGGGAGCCGGCGATACAGCTCTGCCCGGTGGAGGAGAAGATCCCGTGCATGATCCCGTTGACCGCCTGCTCGACGTCGGCGTCGGCGAGCACGATGGTCGGCGACTTGCCGCCGAGCTCGAGCGAGACCGGCATCAGCTTCTCGGCCGCGGCGTGCGCAACCATCCGGCCGGTCCGGGTGCCGCCGGTGAACGTCACCTTCCCGACGCCGGGGTGGTTGACGATCGCGTCACCGATCACCGACCCCCGGCCCGGCAGCACCGAGAGCAGGCCGCTCGGCAGCCCGGTCTCGTCGATGATCCGCGCCAACGCCAGCGAGACCAGCGGCGTCCACTCGGCCGGCTTGAGCACCACCGCGTTGCCCGCGGCCAGGGCAGGCGCGATCTTCTGCGCGTCGCTGGCGACCGGGGAGTTCCACGGCGCGATCGCCCCGATGACGCCGATCGGCTCGCGCACGCTCATCGTCAGGTAGTTGCCGCGCTGGGTGGTCAGGTCCTCGTCGGCGGTCTCGAGCACCGCGGCGAAGTACCGGAACGTTCCTGCCGCGCTGGAGACCAGGCCCCGCGTCTCGGCGAGCGTCTTGCCGGTGTTGTAACTCTGCAGCAGAGCCAGCCCCTCGGCGCTCCGGTCGATCGCGTCGGCGATGCGGTGCAGGTAGCGGGCCCGCTCGTGCGGGAACAGGTCGCGCCAGGCGGGGTCGGCCACCGCCGCGGCGCCGAGGGCGACGGCGGTGTCGACGTCCTCCGTGGTGGCCTGCGTTACGACCTGAAGGACCGCGCCGGTGCAGGGGTCGATCACCTCGCCCCCCGGGCCGGTGCCGCGCTTCCAGTAGCCGCCGATCAGGATCTCGTCCGGGACGGACTCGAATCCGGCGGTCGTCTCGCGTGACCGGCTCACTGGGAGATCTCCTCGAGCGTCTTCTCCTTGGTCTCCACCGCGAACGCCGCGACCACGGCGGCGCCGACCAGTGCGACGACCCCGAACATGGCGAACAGCACGGTCAGCGAGCTGCCCCTGTCGAGGACGAAGCCGACCACCAGCGGTCCGATGACGATCCCGAGCCGGCCGGCGGCCCCGCCGAACGCGCAGCCGAGGGCGCGCATCCGGGTCGGGTACAGCTCGGCGGTGTAGACGTACAGGGCCATGTTGACGGCGAACACGAACAGCGCGGATCCGGCGGACCAGAACAGCACCTTTGTCGCCGAGTCGGTGCCGGTCGCGGCGAGCATGAACAGCATCGTGCTGCACAGGACCATCGACACCGAGATGCAGATCCGGCGACCGAGGTTGTCGATCAGCAGGGCCACGAGGACACAGCCGACGAGGCCGGCGACCGAGGTGACGATGCTGTAGTGCAGGGCGGTGTCCACGCTGAGGTGGAACACCTTGCTGTAGAGGGTGGGCAACCAGGCGGCGATGCCGTAGTTGACGAAGTACGCGGTCAGCCAGATCGACGCGAGCATCAGCGTCCGCCGCCGGTAGACGCCCTGGAACAGCTCCTTGAACTTGGCCCGCTTGATCTGCACCGGTGCGGCCGCGAGCGGTACCGGCTCCGGGAGCGCCTTTCCGTACTTCGTGGTGATCTCGTCCTCGATCACGGTCATCGCGCGCTCAGCGTCGTCCATGCGGCCGCGGGAGGCGAGCCAGCGGGGTGATTCGGGGAGCCTGCGCAGCAGCGGCAGCAAGAGCAGCGGCAGGGCGCCGAGCGCAAACAGCACCTTGTAACCGAAGTTCGGAACCACCCAGGCGGAGACGACCGCCGAGGCGACCAGGCCGATCGGGAAGATCACCTCGTACATCAGCACGAACCGGCCGCGCTTGTGGGCCTTGGTGATCTCTCCGATGTAGCTGGCCGCGACCGGGACCTCGGCGCCGAGCCCGATGCCCTGGATGAATCTGAAGACGAGGAACAGCTCGAGGCTGTCGGTGAAGGCCATGCCCAGGCTCATCACCGCGTACAGGGCGAGCGAGCCCATGATCACGTTGAGGCGGCCCACCCGATCTGCCAACCAGCCGCCGCCGAGCGCACCGAGCAGCATGCCGATGCCGCCGATCGCGATCACCCAGGCGATGCCCGTRCCCGACAGCCCCCACTTGGGCGCCAGTTGCGGCAAGGAGTACGCGATCATCAGCTGATCGAAGCCGTCGAAGAAGGTGACGGCGCCGACGATCACGCGCGCTTTGACGTGCCACCGGCTCATCGGCAAGCGCTCGAGTCGAGCACTGATCATCTCGGCCGTGCCGGCCGTGAGGGGCGAAACCATGGTCATGGGGTTCCTCTGACGGGTCGATGACATTTATCTAAGCGCTTAACCACTTAGGGCTTAGATGTAATCTGACCCACATGGGATACGTCAAGGGTTGACTTCATAGAGTACGCGGTGATAAAGCATGGCCGCCGTCTTTGCGACACCTCCTTCACGCGCGGCGGAGGAACTACGCCCACCGCAGCCCGCCGGCGAGTCCATCCCATTCGTGCTGCTACTGGTTGGCCACCCCCTCCGACCAACGACCCATTCCCCTCCGGCGCGCCGTCCGGTAGCCTCGGCCAACGTCAGGGCGAAAATGCCGTTTTCGGTCTGACGTGACGCCACGACGTGAGCGGTCGTGCGACCGCCGATGCCACACAACAAAGGGAGAACATCATGGGGTTGAAGGCTGGAGTCAGGCGGTTCGTCGCGACACTGGGAGCACTGGTCGCCGTCATTGGGGTCACGTCGGGCGGGTCCGCATCGGCATCCACACCGGCCGATCCCCAGCCAAGTCTCGAGTACGTCAATCTCGGCGACAGCTTCAGCGCCGGATCAGGCATCTTCCCGATCGCACCCGGCCAAGAGCCCAAGTGCTTCCAGTCCGAGCAGAACTTCTCACACATCGTGGCCGCGCAGCTCGGCTACCAGCTCACCGACGTGAGCTGCGGCGGCGCCGATACGGACGCCTTCTACCGCGCCCAGCACCAGGGCATGCGACCGCAGCTCGAGGCGCTCACGCCGACGACCGAACTGGTCACCCTGATGATCGGCGGCAACAACAACGACACCTTCTCCGGCGCGATGGCCACCTGCATCCGCGCAACGGCGACGCACCCCGGCGCGGTCGACCCCTGCAAGACGCAGAACGGGACCAGCCTGACCGATCCGATCGTCAACCAGACCTACCCCGCGCTGGTCACCGCGCTGCGYGACATCCATGCCAAGGCACCGCGCGCCCGTGTCGTCATCGCCGGCTACCCGTGGGTGCTACCCGCCAGCGGCGGTTGCTTTCCCCAGATGCCGGTGGCCGAGGGCGACGTCCGCTACCTGCGCGAGATGCAGGCCATGCTCAACGACGCCGTCAAGCGCGCGGCCGCGGAAACCGACTCGACCTTCGTCGACATGGCACAGGCGTCCGAGGGCCGCGACGCCTGCAAGCCGGTCGGGCAGCGACTGGTAGAGCCGCTGATCGGATCCACACATCCGATTCCGGTTCACCCGAACGCCGACGGTGAGCGCGTACTCGCGGATCAGGTCATGGCGGCGATCGGGCAGTAGTCCGGCCCGGCCAACAGTTCGCCGACGCGCCCAGCTCCCTCGGGTCGGCGAACCAGGGCGCAAGGCGCCTTGCGCCCATCAGTTAAACAAGCGTCCAATTGTTTTTTGAATTCCAAAGGAATGTCATGCGCAGATTGCTCGCGACAAGCATCGCGGTGCTCGGAACACTGTTCGCATCCACGCCGGCGGTGGCCGGCGCCGACGAAGCACCGACGACACCGGTGAGCCAGGTCCGCGTCGAGGGCCGGTCCCTCGTCGACGGGCACGGGCGCACGCTCCTGCTGCACGGGGTCAACAACGTCGACAAGGAAGCGCCGCACGTCACCCCCGGGGACGGACTGACGCTCACCGCCGCCGACGCCGATCTGCTCGCCCGGCACGGGTTCAACACCGTTCGCCTTGGCGTGTCCTTCGCGGGCTTGATGCCCGAGCGGGGCCGGATCGACCCTGCATACCTCGATCGGATCGCCGACACGGTCGACGTCCTCGGCGCCCGCGGTATCTACGTCCTACTGGACAACCACCAGGACGGACTGAGCCCGGCCTGGGGCGGAAACGGATTCCCGGAGTGGTCCATCAAGGCGCGACCCCTCCCCGGCGAACCGAACCCGGGATTCCCGATGAACTACCTGATGCCGAGCATGAACATCGGCTGGGATGAGGTCTGGTCCAACAAGAACGGGGTACTCGACCACCTCGGCACCGCGCTGGCGACGCTGGCGACGAAGGTCGAGGGGAATCCGGCGGTGCTCGGCATCGAGCTGATGAACGAGCCCTGGCCGGGTTCGCCCTTCGTGACCTGCTTCCCGAACGGCTGCCCAGAGTTCGACGGGAAGTACCAGGCCGCGATGCAGAAGCTGACCGACCACATCCGCGGCGCGAGCGCGACGGTCCCCGTGTACTGGGAACCCAACGTGACCTGGAACCAGGGCATGCCGAGCAACCTCGGGAACCCCCCGAGGACCCCGGCGATCACCGACCCGAACATCGCCTTCTCGGTGCACGACTACTGCATTCCCAGCCAGATGAGCATCTACGGCGGGGTGCCTGACAAGGTCAAGCTGCTCTGCCCGGCCCAGCACGAGTTGACCTGGGCCCACATCGATTCGCTGACCTCCCGCACCAACCGACCGGCCCTGGTGACCGAGTTCGGCGACGTCGACCCGGACACCCTGGAAGCCACCACGTCTCGCGCCGACGAACGCTTCGTCGGCTGGCACTACTGGCACTACTCGTCGATCTTCGGCCCCGGCGGCGGCGCGGATCCGTTCCACGGGAAGGTCGGCGATCAGCTGGTGCGCACCTACCCGCAGGCCACCGCCGGCACCCCCGGCACTCTGAAGTTCAACCCGGAAGGCGGCGACTTCAAGTACTCATACACCCCGCGGCCGTCGAGCAGGCCGACCGAGATCTACGTCTCCGACTGGCACTACCCCGCCGGCTACGTCACCGAGGTCATCGGCGGCCACACGACCTCCCCCGCGGGCGCCCGTACGGTCACCGTCGAGGCAGACGGCACGGGCACGGTCACCGTCAAGATCCACCGGCCCGACTCGGACGGCAACAACCTGCCCGGCGCGGCCGGTTCCGCCGCGGGCTCGGCAGGCAGCTCGGGTTCCTGACCGCCCGGTTCCCCACCGCTGAACGCAGGAAGGCCCCGGACCGTGTGGTTCGGGGCCTTCCCGCGTGCCAGCCGAAACCTGCTCGGAACCGAGGGCCGGGGATTCCGTCACCTGATGGGGAACCTGCCGCTCGAGCGGATCTCCATCGTCGTAACTGCAAACACCCGCTGCCCTCGCTGCCTACACGTGGACCAAGAACTACGCGTTCGAGCGAGTCAAGTGCCCAGCGCCTCCTGACCACAACGATCCCGAGACGTGGACGACGGTCGGCGACGTCGGCTACCTCACGACGAAGGGTCACCCGGAGGGTGGGTGTCCCCGGGGGCGGACTCGGCATCGCCGAGGTCCAGACCGAGCGCACCGATACACATCTGATCCAGAGTGTCGAGCAGGCTCCCCTCGTCCGCCTCGTCACCCTGGACAAGCCACAGGTACAGGCTGTGGTCGACCATCGCGGCCATGGCACGAGCAGCCATCACCGGATCGAGGGACGCTCGGACGTCGCCCTGCTCCTGCCAGCGAGCGATGGCACGGGCTGTCCTATCGATCAGCCCTCGACGATGCTCCTGGCGAAGTTCGCGAAATTCATTGTTGAACGTCGCGACCTGCTCGACGATGGCCATCAGCTTCGCGTTGCGCCGGTACGCCTGGTAGTACGACCGGTTCGTCGCAATCAGCCTGGCGGCCGGCGACAGGTCGGGGTCGAGAGGTTCACGGCGGTGCACATCGTCGAACAGCCGGGTGCTCAACTCCTTGAACACATCTTCTTTCGACTCGAAGTACCGGTAGAAGGTCCCGTAGGAGACAGACGCTTCCTGCGCTATCAGCTCAACGCGGGTGTCGAGAAACCCGACCTCCTCGAAGACCTTGCGCGCCGCATCGAGCAAGCTGTCCCGCGTCTTTCGGCCCCGCGCGGTCAGGGCGTCGACGGGCGGCGGCACGGAGGGCGTACTGGCAGATGACTTGCTCACTCTCCCGAGTCTCCAACAACATGACATGACTGTCAAGTCATGTCATGTTGTGACCCTCACAGCACTCAACCCCTCCAGCGTAGACACGTCTCGCGGGAGGGGTTGAGTTTGGTGTGAACTCAGTTTTGTGAGGGGCGGAGCAGGTGACGGGGGTTCGCCACCCGCAGCCGGGCGAGCACCGCGGTCGAGATCGGCCGACGGACGGCGACGTCCGCGTACGAGAGGGCGCCCATGCGAATTCGATCGGCAAGATCGGCTTCGGAGGTGCAATCGAGGGCCGCGAGCAAGTCCGCCAACTCGCCCGCGCAGTCTCCGGCGCTGAGCTCCCGTCCGGCTGTACCGAGCAGGTTGACGCAGATCCGCAGCAGGTACCGTTCCCGTTCGTGCGCCCCGTCGAGCACGGGGGCGACATCGTCGAGAAGAGTGCCGGTGACGAGGTCGAGGATCTCCGACAGGCTCGGACGGTCGTGCAGCGATGGCGCCGTCACGTCCGGTAGCGGCTCGACGTCGTCGAGCAGACCGAGGATCAGGAGCAGGTCGTACTCGGACTCACACACTCGCCGTCCGATCGCGGCCAGCTCGATCGAGTTCTCGGCGCCGCCGAGGTGCCGCTGCGACTGGAACTGACTCAGCACCAACCACCGCAGCGTGCCGTAGGCCTCCCACCAGTGCAGTTCGGCGTCCGACGGCCGGATGCCCGTGGCGCGTTCATAACCGTCGAGCAACTGTTGCCGGGTACCGATCCCGGCAACCGGCGGATGTGCGCCGAAACGCCACGCACGCACGCAGAGCCAGCCGAGGTCCTCGATCGGATCACCCAGGTGGGCGAGTTCCCAGTCCAGCACCCCGCGAATTCCGGCGCCGTCGACGAGCACATTGCCGAGCCGGAAGTCGCCGTGCACCAACGCGTCTGGACGCTTGGCGGGCCGGTTCTCCCGAAGCCATCGAAGTCCGACCTCGACAGCGGGACGGGGTTGGTCCAGGTCCCGGTACACGGCCT
>NZ_JBFUJP010000124.1:0-7363 GCF_056401315.1 Rhodococcus sp. P4_F5
CCACCGGTGGCGTTGCCACCGTTGCCGGTCTGGGCGTTGCCCGACTGGGCGGTTCCGCCCGCGCCACCGGGTGCGCCGGCACCGCCGTTCGCGTCAGCGGAGGCGATGCCCGCTCCGGCGGCCAGGGCGAAGGCGGCGATGGCTGCGGTAGCGAAAGCGCGCTTGATGGTGTTCGACATTGGGTGCTCCTCGTTCGGTGGGGGTTGGTCTTGCTCGGTCACACAAGCTTCCGACCTGGCGGCCCGCACGGACAGACACCCCAGGTGGCGACACCCTCACCCCCTGCGGTGGCGCTACACCCCCCTAGATCGGGGTCATCTCACTGACCAGCCACTGGCCGTCGACCAGGTCGAGGCCGACGCGGACCCTGCTCGGTGCCCGGGGCGTCAGTGCGCGACGGGGCACCGACCTCCGTAGTCGACGTCGAATCGCTTGACCCCGTTCAGCCATCCGGACTGCAGGCGACGGGGATCACCGAGCTTCGAGATGTCGGGCATGTGGTCGGCGATCTTGTCGAAGATCAGGTCGATCTCCATCCGCGCCAGGTTGGCGCCGATGCAGTAGTGCGGCCCGGTGCCGCCGAATGCCAGGTGCGGGTTCGGGTCCCGGGTGATGTCGAAGGTGCTCGGGTGCTCGAACACGTCCTCGTCGAAGTTCGCCGACCCGTACAGCAGCACCACCCGCTGGCCCGCCGTGATCGCGGTACCCCCGATCTGCGTGTCCACCAGCGCCGTCCGCTGCATCGACGTCAGCGGGGACGCCCACCGGATGATCTCGTCGGCGGCCGTCTTCGGCCGGTCCCGCTTGTAGAGCTCCCACTGCTCGGGGTTCTCCATGAACGCGATCATCCCGAGTGTCGTGGCGTTACGGGTGGTTTCGTTTCCGGCCACGGCGAGCATGATCACAAAGAACCCGAACTGCTCCGCGGTCAACGCGTCGCCGTCCACGTCGGCGTGCACGAGCCGCGAGATGATGTCGTCCGCCGGGTCCGCTCGGCGCGCCTCCGCCAACTGGTAGGCGTAGCCGAGGATCTGCGCCGACGCCATCCGGGACGCACCGGCGAGTGTGTCGTCGTCGTACCCGGTCATCTGGTTGGACCAGTCGAACAACTGCTCCCGGGCGTCATCCGGCACCCCGAGCAGCTCCGAGATCGCCTGCATCGGGAGCTCGCTGGCCACCTCCCGGACGAAGTCGCCGCGTCCGTTCGCGACGGCCTCGGCCGCGATCGTCTCGGCGCGCGCGGTGAGCTCTGCCCGCATCGACTCGACCGCCCGCGGGGTGAACAGCCGCGAGACCAGCTTGCGCAGCTGCGTGTGCTCGGGCGCGTCCTTGTTGATCAGGACGTGTTTGGTCGCCTCGAGTTCCTCCGCGGTGATGTTGTCCTCGTGCCGCGGAATGCACCCGTTCACGTTGCTGGAGAAGTCCTCCGGTCGCAACGAGACATCCCGTACGTCGGCGTGCCGGGACACCACCCAGCACCCACCGTCGTGGAATCCCCCCGTCCCCGGCGCCTGCTCGTTCCACCACACCGGTGCACTGCGACGCAACTGCGCGAACTCCTCGAGCGGCACCCGGTCGCCGTACAGCTTCGGGTCGGTGACGTCGAAGCCTGGCGGCAGGTCGAGTTTCGGAACCTTCAACTCGCTCATGGCTGGGGCCTTTCGGTGGGATGTCAGTCGATCCGGTGATCGGGTGCGTGGGCGGTCGCATGGTCCTTGGCCCACCGGTACTCCGGCTTGCCGCTGGGTGTCCGCTCGACCTCGGGCACGATCCAGAAGGACCGCGGAATCTTGTATCCGGCCAGCTGGCTACGGGCGTGCTTCTCGATGCCCTCGAAGTCGGGCAGGCCGTCGCGGGCGCGCATCACGACGGCGACCCGGCTGCCCCAGCGCTCGTCGGGGACACCGACCACGATCGCGTCGTACACGTCGGGGTGGGCCTTGACCACCGCCTCGACCTCCTCGGCGAAAACCTTCTCGCCGCCGGTGTTGATCACCATGTTGCCGCGACCCAGCAGGGTGACGGAGCCGTCGTCCTCGATCCGGGCGCGGTCGCCGGTGACCACCGCCCGCGCGGGTCCGCCGGCGGTGTGCACCTGACGGAAGATCTCGGCGGACTTGGCCGGGTCGTTGTAGTACCCCAGGGGCACCGGTCCGATCTTCGCCAGCCAGCCCTCGGCGCCGGACCCCGGTGCCTGCACCCGGTTCTCGTCGTCCACGACCACCGTGTGACGGTGCCTGCCCACCTTCGGACCACCCCGCTGGTCGAGGCCCTTGGTGGCGAAACCGATTCCCCCGAAACCGGTTTCGGAAGACCCGACCGAATCCGAGATGAGCAGGTCCGGGAGGACCTCGAAGAAGGCGTCCTTGACCGAACCGGAGAACAGGGCGGCACCCGAGGCCACCACGGACAGGCTGGACGTGTCCACCGCGCCGGCGCGCAGTGCCTCCACCAGTGGTCTGCCCATCGCGTCGCCGGTGATGACCATCGCCGTCGGCCGATGCCGGCCGACGAGTTGCCAGGTTCGGACGGCGTCGAACTTCGGGTCGTAGATCACCGCGTTGCCCGCGAGCAGCGCGGTGAACGTCGGCATCAGCGCCGAGGTGTGGATCAGGGGCGGCAGGATCAGCATCCGCATCGGCTCGCCGGCCGCCCCGGCGCGGGACTGCTGGAACTCGTCGAGGACCGGTTCACCGGTGAAGAAGTCCAGGCCGCCGGCGAGCACCCGCCACATGTCCTCCTGACGCCACACCACGCCCTTGGGCCGGCCGGTGGTGCCGCCGGTGTAGAGGATGTAGACGTCGTCGCCACTGCGCCGGCCGAACCCACGCGCCGGGCCGGCCGCCGCGAGCGCGTCCTCGTAGCGGACCGCACCGTGTCGGACGGGGCTCGGCTCCGTGGCGAGCACGTCCGGCACCTCGACCAGGTGCCGGATTCGTGGGGCCCCGGGCAGCGCCTCGGCCACCGGTCCGGCGAATCCCGCGTGGAACACCAGCGCATCGAGGTCAGCGTTGTCGTAGAGGTACACCAGCTCGTCGGTGGTGTACCGGTAGTTCACGGTGATGGGCACGGCCCGGACCTTGAACGCCGCGAGCACGGCGACCATCGTCTCGATCGAGTTGTGCATGTGGATGCCGACGTGGCTGCCTGCGCCGAATCCGGCGGTCTCGAGATGGTGCCCCAGGCGGTTGGCACGCTCGTCGAGATCCCGGAAGGTGACCTCCTCCCCCGAGGCGATCAGGGCGATGCGGTCCGGCATCGCGTCGACGGCGTGCTCAAACAGGTCTGCGAACGTGTAGGCCATGCAACGTCCTTCGGGGTCGGCCGCTCACACCACATAGAGCGGCAACGGAATTCCGCGGTCTTCGAAGACAAATCCCGCGCCGGTGCTGACCTTGGTGATCGCCACCTCGACGCATTCGGGTGCCGGCTCGACGTCGGTGTCGACAGCGACGAGCAGACCGGCCGGGCCCTCGCTCACGACCCGCACCGTGAAGTGCGGGTTCACCCCGCGCACCAGCGCCTGCAACGGCTCCAGGTGGTCGCCGTCGACGAGCGTCGGCCACCCGCCGTCTGCGTCGACCGGGCCGCGGCGACCGATCCACAGCTCGAGGCGGTCGCCGCCGAACCGGATCTCGCTGTCCACGTACTGCCTCGGGTTGAGCAGCGGGTGCAGCGAGAGCACGGCCGCCAGCCCCTCGAGGTCGGACGGCAGGCCTAGCGCGTCGCGGATGCGCTGCGCGGCCACACCGGCGATGCCGGTCAGCTGTTTGCGGGTGATCTCCAGGACCTTGCCCTCGGGGGCCCGCTTGCGCACCGCGACGAGGAATCCGAGCGCGAGCAGGTGGTGCTGCAGGCACACCTCCTCGGCGATCCGCACCAGCGCCGAGGAGGAGAAGTCCGAGAACCGGACGTCGGCGAGCAAGGGTCCCGAGTAGTCGTGGGCGCCGTCCCCGTCGGCCTCGATCGGGCTCAGCTCCAACGCATTGGCCGCGGTGCGACCGATCTGCTCGGTGTGCGGCTCCATCACAGGCGGCACGTGGGCCGGGTCGATGACCACCGTCCACGCGCAGTGGGGGTGCCGGTCGGCGGGCCGGCGCGGCGGCCGGTGGATCGGCCGAACCTGGGCGTGCGGGTTGGTGGCGAGTGCGGTCGCGTCGAAGGTCGGGTCCTCGATGTCGTGACACATCGCGGTGACGTACTCGTCGCCCAGCGGTTCGACGTCCATCAGTGCGCCGCAGTGGTCCAGCCAGAACTCGCCGTGCTGCGGGTCGTCCACCCGGTAACGGAAGTCCATGAACTGCGGCGGCGCCCCGATGTCGAGCTGCAGGCCCTTGAAGATGGTCACCACCGTGTCGCCCTCGTAGCGCAGCGCCTTCTGCATGCGACGGGAGTACCAGGGGCTCGACGCCTGCCACTCCTCGATGGCGACCTGCGCCATGCCCTCGCGACCGAATTCCACGATCAGATGGGCCATTCCGGAGCGGTCGATGAGCTGGCCGCAGAGCAGCAGTTCGGGGACCAGCGTGGCCAGGTCACGCCGGGACAGGTCGGCGAACGAGTGCTGGGGCCGCGTCACCGGGCTCACCACAGCGGAACCGGAGCCTTGCCGGCCGGGTACCAGCCGGGCAGTCGCTCGCCGGAGACGGACCGCTGGATCCGAGACTGCATGCCGGTCGAGAGTGCGTTGTCCTGGATCATCTCCATGAACAGCGCGGAGACGTTGCCGAAGTCGAAGAAGTCGCGCTGCCACGACCACTGGAAGTTGCCGCCGTACCGAAACCAGCTGCCGCCGATGCCGTGCACCGCGTAGCTGCTGCCGTYGGCGCGGGTGGCGTCCGAGACCTGCTTCCACAGGCCGATCACGTTCCCGCTGCGCTCGTCGACGACGAAGTCCTGGTACGGGTACTGCCAGCCCTCGAGCCCGTTCATCTCCAGGCCGAGGGCCACCTCCCGGATCTCCTCGCGCCCGACGGCCATGAAGTCCTGCTTCGGCCCGTAGTTCCAGCCGTAGGTCGCATCCTCGGTATACATGTCCGCCAACGGCTTCCAGTCGCCGGCGGCCTCGGCCCGCTTGTTCTCGTCAATCCAGCGCTGAACCATCTCGTCGAGCTCGGCGCGGTCGAATCCGGTCATCGTGAATCGTCTCCCTCGAGTGTGTGTGGATGGTGGCGTGGTGCTCGTCAGCCCTCCGCGATGCGCAGCGCCCGCGTCGGGCAGTACCGGACGGCGTTCTCCACATCGGCGCGCAGCGATTCGGGGGGTGTGGCGTCGAGGATCGTGACCTGTTCCCGGTTCGGCACCGCGAACACGTCCGGGGCCTCCATCTCGCAGGCCGCGTGCCCCTGGCACAGGTCCAGGTCCACTTCGACTCTCATCGCGACCTCCTGCGGTAGCGCACTCGGCACGGCTGTTGCAGTTGGACGACCATCTTGCTGTGGTCGTTGCGGTACGTCTCGGGAGGCTGCGCCATCTCGAACTCGTAGTCCCGCAGCAGAATCGAGAAGATCGCCTTGAGCTGCATCTGCGCGAACGCCGCCCCGACGCACCGGTGCCTGCCCGCCCCGAACGGGATCCAGGTCCACCGGTTGACGATGTCCTCCTGGTTCGGGTCGAGGTAGCGGCCCGGGTCGAAGTCGTCGGGTCGCGGGAAGTCCTCCGGGATCCGATTCGAGATCGCGGGCGTCGCCGCCACCAGATTGCCCTCGTGGATCTGGTACCCACCGACCTCGAAGTCCCCGCGGGCCACCCGTAACAGGATGATCAGCGGTGGGTGCAGGCGGAGCGTCTCCTTGACCACCGACTCGAGTACCGGGATCTGGCGCAGCGCATGGAAGCTGATGTCCGCGCCGTCGGAGTAGAGCTCCTCGAGTTCGGTCACCACCCGCGTCATCACGTCGGGGTGGCGGAGCAGTTCGATCAGAGACCAGGCCGCGGTGCCGGAGGTGGTGTGGTGACCGGCGAACATCATCGAGATGAAGATGCCGGTGATCTCGTCGGCGCTGAACCGCAGCTCGCCGTTCTCGTCCTTGACGGACACGAGCACGTCGAGCATGTCGCGGTCGTCGCGGCCCTGCGGCGGGCTCGCGATCCGCCCGTTCATGATCTCCTGCACCAGCGCGACCAACGCAACCCTCGCCTCGTCTCGGCGCCGGAAGCTGTCGATCGGCGCGTACGGGTCGACGAAGGCGATCGCGTCGGTGCCCTGTTCCAGCTCGTGGTACAGCTTGGCGAACCGGTCGTCGAGCTGGTCGCGGAACTTCTTGCCGATCAGGCAGGCCGACGAGGTGTAGATGGTCAGCTCGGCGAAGAAGTCGAGCAGGTCGATCTCGCCCTCGTCGTCCCAGCCCGCGACCATGGCCTCGACCTCGTTGCCGATGGTGGCGGCGTGGCCCTTCATCTGCTCGCCCCGCAACGCCGAGTTGTGCAGCATCTCCTTGCGCCGCTCGGGGCTGGCGTCGAAGACCACGCCCTCGCCGAAGATCGGCTTCATGAACGGGTACGCCGCCTGCTGGTCGAGGTCCTCGTCGGTGGAACGGAAGAAGAACTCGTTGGCCTCGGCGCCGGCGAGCAGCACCACCTCACGGTCGGCAAGCTGGAAGATCCCCACGTCGCCGCACTCCTCGCGCACCCGGCGCATCAGCGCGATCGGATCCGTGCGCAGCTCCTCGAGGTGCCCGTGCTCGTGCTCGCCACCGGACACCCGGGGCGGATCCGGCAGTGTCGTCGGCTTCTCCTGCACTCCGTGTGCCATGTCGTCTCCTAGGAGGTGGTGGTCGGGAGCGGGTTGAGGGGCGCCTCGGGCTGTACCTCGACGAGGACCAGGTGCGCGCCGCGCGGTGCGGTGACCACCGCCACGACGGCGCTGGCCATGTCGGAGGCGCGCAGGAAGTAGCCGTGCCGAGCAAAGCCCCACTTGGTCCAGAGCTCGGCGACCGGGGCGAGGATCTCGGGGGTGGAATCCATCCCCATCCCGGTGAAGGTGGGTCCGGGCCGCACGACGGACGCGCGAATCCCGGTGCCCTCGAGCTCCATTCGCATCTGCCGCCCCATCGCCTCGAGACCGGCCTTGGCCGCGTCGTAGGCGCCCATGCCGGGCCGCGGCCGGTCGGCGCAGTCGGAGCCGATCAGCACGAAGTCGCCGCGCCGGCGTTCCCGCATTCCGGGCAGTACCCGGTGGGCCAGACGCTGTGCCCCCACCAGGTGCACGTCGATCTGCCTGGCGAAACTGACCGGGTCCATCTGGTCCGCGGTGCCGAACTCGAGGTCGCCGGCCCCCGAGACCACGATCTCGCCGGGACCGAGCGCCTGCTCCGCGGCCGTGACGAACGCGTCCACCGAGTCGTTGTCGGTGACGTCGAGG
>NZ_JBFUJP010000125.1:0-6062 GCF_056401315.1 Rhodococcus sp. P4_F5
GGACGACGCGGTTCGGCGCCGACCGGGCTCGCGTAGTGCCTGGGTGCTGCTGGCCCGGGCGGAGCCGGAGTTGGCGGACTGGGCGGAGTACCTCGCCGGCCATTCGGCCACCCGCGCGGCGATCGAGGCGGGGATCTCGCGCACCGTCACCTGGGGCGAGGCGGACCGGTTTCACCGGGAGGTGTCGCAGTTCCTGACGGCCGTCGAGGAGTACCTCCGYGACGGCCTCGGGCGTCGTCCGGCCGCGGGTTCGATCGTGGGGAGGTCTGCCTGACAGGCGATCCGCGGGGGATTCGAAAATTGATTCGCGACTCGTAGTGGGATGTAGGTGGTACGCCACTGCGAGTACTCGTAGTATGGACTCCAGGTAGCCGCGAACGACGGCAACCGGCCAGTCGTCCCAACGAACTGGCCGCCACCATTTAGTGCCGGGGGAGGTACCGTGCCACTCTCCGAGCACGAGCAGCGGATGCTCGATCAGATCGAGAGCGCTCTCTACGCCGAAGACCCAAAGTTTGCCTCCTCTGTAAGGGGAGGCCGAATGCGTGCCGCCTCGAGCAAGCGTCGCCTGCAGGCGGGGGCATTGCTGTTCCTGGGTCTGGTTCTTCTGGTCGCCGGGGTAGCACTACCCGTCAAGCCGGGTGGTTTCCCCATCATCAGCCTGCTCGGTTTCGCAGTGATGTTTGGAGCCGGGGTCCTGTTCCTCATGCGAGGGTCGAAGCAGGGTCTCTCGGCAGTGCATGACGAGGGTGCCGGGTCCGCGCAGCGGCCCAGTGCCGGTAAGCATCCCAGTACCGGCAAGCACAACGACGGCCGAAAGGGCGGCGGGTTCTCGTCCCGCATGGAGGATCGGTTCAAGCGGAGGTTCGAACAGGAGTGACCGTGCCGGCCGGGTGAGTCCCGGGCGCACGCCGACAAGACCGCACGTCGAAAAGACCAAGGGCGCGACACCGAACAGGTGTCGCGCCTTTTTCGTGTCGGCTCCCACATTCCCCACCGTCCCCCCGCGGGTCTGTCGGGGGCTGATCGGAGTCCGGTCGCGGGGCCCTGACCTGGTCGTTTCGTGCGGTCCCGGAAGGGGTCGGAATCGAACTCCCGGGCAGTGGCGCACGTCGCAGAAATTCTCCCCACTTCGCGCCACCTCTGTGACCAGCACACTTCTCGCAAATTGGGCAGAATCGGTCGTGTGTTGTCCTTGAACGTGGGGCAAAGTGGGGTAACGTGGTGCGCAGCGGTTGGGAAGGTGAACCGCAGGGCATAGGGCGTTCGAAATCGGGTACGAGATCGGCAACGCAATGTGGAGGTGGCGAGGATGTTTCTCGGTACCCACACGCCGAAGCTCGACGACAAGGGGCGGCTGACGTTGCCCGCGAAGTACCGGGATGCACTGGCGGGGGGGTTGATGGTCACCAAGGGTCTCGACCACAGCCTCGCGGTGTATCCCCGCGACGAGTTCGTCGCGATGGCCCGCCGGGCCGCGGCGGTGTCGCGGACCGATCCGGACGCCAGGGCCTTCGTGCGTGGCCTCGCGGCCGGCGCCGACGAACAGCATCCCGATGCTCAGGGACGGATCACCCTCTCCGCGGACCACCGGCGTTATGCCGGGTTGTCCAAGGAGTGCGTGGTGATCGGACAGATCGATTTCCTCGAGATCTGGGATGCCCAGGTGTGGCAGACGTATTCCGACGAGAACGAAGAGAACTACTCCCAGGCCAGATCCGAACCTCTGAGCGAGATCCTGTAGTTCACGACAACGGCGAGTGCCGCGAGGCCTCTGCCCGACACCGACCCTGACGCACTTCCCCAGCGCCAGGTTCGGTCAATCGGACAGGGACCCCGAGTCATTCGCCCCAGATCACCTTCGTGATTGTCAGCGCCCGCAGACACGACCAGAAGACCCGGAGGCAGCAATGGTGGACGACGAGGCCGGCGAATCCGCCTCCACTGGCGAGTTCGGTCACGTCCCGGTCATGCTCGGTCGAGCGGACGAACTCCTGTCCCCGGCATTGACCCGCGAGTCGGCCGACGCATCCGGTGCCGTGATGATCGACGCCACCCTCGGTCTCGGCGGTCACTCCGAGCACTTCCTGCGCACCTACCCGGGACTGCACCTGATCGGACTCGACCGCGACCCCTCGGCTCTGGCCAAGGCAGGCGCGCGCCTCGAGCCGTACCGGGACCGGATCACGTTGGTGCACACCAGGTACGACGGCATCGTCGATGCGCTCGAGCAGGCCGGCCTGCCGCCGACCGGGTCGGTGCACGGCATCCTGTTCGACCTCGGCGTCTCGTCGATGCAGTTGGACGAGGCCGAGCGTGGGTTCGCCTACTCGGTGGATGCGCCGCTCGACATGCGGATGGATCCCACTCGCGGGTTGACCGCCGCCGACATCCTCAACACCTACAGCCACGGTGAACTGGCCCGGGTGCTCAGCACCTACGGCGAGGAGCGCTTCGCCGGCCGGATCGCTTCGGAAGTGTTGCGTCGCAGGCAGGTCGAGCCGTTCACCACGAGTGCCCAGCTGGTCGAGGTGCTGTACGCCTCGATTCCCGCGGCCACCCGGCGCACCGGCGGGCACCCGGCCAAGCGCACCTTCCAGGCGCTGCGGGTCGAGGTCAACGGCGAGCTGGACTCGCTGCGCGCCGCGATCCCCGCCGCGCTGGACTCGCTCGCGGTGGGTGGTCGGGTGGTGTTCATGTCGTACCAGTCGCTCGAAGACCGGCTGGTCAAGCAGGAACTGACCCCGCGCACCAAATCCCGTAGCCCGGAAGGCCTTCCGATGGAGCTGCCGGGCATGGGTCCGGAGTTCGAGTTCCTGACCCGAGGTGCCGAACGGGCGAGCGAGGAAGAGATGGCGGACAACCCGCGGTCGGCCCCGGTCCGACTGCGCAGTGTCGAGCGGATTTCCAGGAGGGTGACGCCATGACAGTTCCCGTCCGATCGGGTGCCGCACGGCCTCGTGGTGCCGCCGCCGTCCGACCGAAGGTCCGCGGGCGTGCCCCGGCGACCGTCCCCACCGGCTCCGGTGCCCCCGCGCGGTCGAGCGCGGCGCAGCGAGCCTACGAGCGTCGGACCCAGCGGGCGACGGGCACCACGGCCGCGCCGGCCCGACGCGGCTCCGCGCTGACCGCCCGTATCCCGTTCGTTGCCACCGTGATCGGGCTGCTGTCCGTGGGCCTGGCGATCACGCTGCTGCTGACCACGCGCTCGGCGGAGGACTCCTACAAGCTCAGCGCCGCCCGTCAGCACAACCAGGAACTGTCCGAGCAGCGTTCGTCGCTGCAACGCGACAACGAGGCCGCCGCGTCCGCCCCGGAGCTTGCCCGCAAGGCGACCGAACTCGGCATGATCCCGGTCAAGAACGTGGCGCGTCTGGTCGTGGCGCCGGACGGCACCGTCGCGGTGGTCGGCGACCCGGCTCCCGCGCAGGGCACACCGGCGCCGCCGCTGAACAAGCCGGCCCCGGCCCCGACGCCCACCCGCAACCTTGCGCCGACCACCCGCGCGGCAGCCCCGACCACCGCGTCCCGCCCCGGCTCGCCGCTCGCGGCAAATCAGCCGCAACTGCAGGCCGAGGGTGAACACTTGATCCCCATGACCACTGCAACGCCCGGTGCGGCCGCTGGACAGGCAGGTAGCGCGGGCGGTCAGAGGTGACCCGAGGTCCCTCCGCCGCTCCACCACCCCGGGCTCGGCCCGGTTCTCAATCCGGCAGGGCTCGGCCCGGTTCTCAATCCGGCAGGACCCGGCCCGTCCGGCCTCGCCGGCCGCGGCCGACCGAGGCCGCGTCGTTCCGGTTCCGTTTCCGCGTCGGCCGCACGGTCATGTTCGTCGCGCTCGGTATCGCCGTGGTCCAGCTCCTGTGGGTCCAGGTCGTGCAGGCGCCGAAGCTGTCCGCCGAGGCCGCCAACCAGCGCGCCATCACCGTGATCGAACCCGCCACCCGCGGCTCGATCTCCGACCGCAACGGCAACCCGATCGCGTTCACCATGGAGGCGAAGGCGCTGACCTTCCAGCCGGTCCGGGTCCGCAAGGAGATCGAGGAGGCGGCCGTCAAGGCCGGCAAGGATCCGAAGGTCGCCGACCGGCTCAAGGAGATCGCCAAGGGCATTCACAAGGCGCTCGGGGACACCGCCGCGGAGAAGGACCTGCTCGCCAAGCTCAAGAGCGACGAGACCTTCGTCTACCTGGCCCGCAGCGTGGACCCGAACATCGCCGCGAAGATCGTCGACGAGTTCCCCGAGGTCGGGCTCGAACGCCAGGACATCCGCGAGTACCCGGGCGGCTCGCTGGCGGCGAACATCGTCGGCGCCACCGGCTGGGACGGCCACGGCCTGCTCGGCCTCGAGGACTCGCTGGACTCCACGCTCGCCGGCACCGACGGGTCGCAGACCTACGACCGCGGCTCCGACGGCGCCGTGATCCCCGGCAGCTGGCGCGACAAGCAGCCGGCGGTCAACGGGTCCAGCGTCGAGCTGACCCTGGACTCGGACCTGCAGTACTACGTGCAGCAGCAGACCCAGCTGGCCAAGGACGCGTCCGGCGCGAAGAACGCGTCGGTGGTGGTGCTGGACTCGCACACCGGCGACGTGCTGGCGATGGCCAACGACAACACCTTCAACCCGTCCATCGGCGTCGCCAACAACGGCAAGGCCGAGATGGGCAACCTGCCGGTCAGCACGCCGTTCGAGCCGGGTTCGGTGAACAAGATCGTCACCGCGGCGGCCGCCGTCGAGTACGGGCTCACCACGCCCGACGAGGTGCTGCAGGTGCCCGGGGGGATCCAGATGTCCGGGGTGACCGTCCGTGACGCCTGGGAGCACGGCGTCGCGCCCTACACCAGCACCGGCGTGTTCGGGAAGTCCTCGAACGTCGGCACCCTGATGCTCGCGCAGCGGGTCGGCGAGGACCGGTTCGCGGACATGCTCGAGAAGTTCGGCCTCGGCCAGCGCACCGACGTCGGACTGCCCGGCGAGAGCGCGGGCGACGTCCCCAGCCGCGACCAGTGGTCGGGCGGCACCTTCGCGAACCTGCCGATCGGCCAGGGCCTGTCGATGACCCTGCTGCAGATGACCGGCATGTACCAGGCCATCGCCAACGACGGCGTCCGGATCCCGCCGCGGATCGTGCGCGCCACCGTCGACGCCGACGGCAACCGCACCCGGGCCGAGCATCCCGAGGGCATCGAGGTGGTCAGCCCGAAGACGGCGGCCACCGTGCGGGACATGTTCCGGTCCGTCACCCAGCGCGACCCGATGGGCTACCAGCAGGGCACCGGCGCGGCGGCCGGTGTCGAGGGCTACCAGGTCAGCGGCAAGACCGGCACCGCGCAGCAGGTGGACCCCGCCTGCAAGTGCTACTCGAACTCGAACTACTGGATCACCTTCGCCGGCATCGCGCCCGCCGACAACCCCCGGTTCGTGATCGGGATCATGCTCGACGCCCCCGTGCGCAGCGCCGACGGCTCCGGCGGGCAGTCCGCGGCACCGCTGTTCCACAACATCGCCTCGTGGATGCTCCAGCGCGACAAGGTGCCGCTGTCCGCCGATCCCGGCCCGAGACTGGTGCTGCAGGCGGACTGACCCGCCCCGCGTCACCACGCCGAGTCCACCGAAGCCACCCGTCGCCGGTAACGTGACACGCTGGCTTGCGACCAATTCCGTCGCCACCTGACCGAACCTCGAGAGGAGTCACCTGCCCGTGCATGGGACTAACGCTTCGCGGTCCGCGGATGCGGCGGGGGGACTGCGGCCGACGCACCCGCCCGCCACCGGGGTTGCGGCGCTGGCCGCGCTGATCGGCGCCCGGCTGGACTGGATCGGCGCCGCCGCACCGACCCCCGACTCCGGCGCGGCCCCGGCCGCGGACGTGGCGGTGACCGGCGTGGAACTGCGGGCCCAGACCGTCGCGGCCGGCGACCTGTTCGCCGCGCTGCCCGGCGCCCGCGCGCACGGTGCGGAGTTCGCCGCCGACGCGCTGGCCCGCGGCGCCGTCGCGGTGCTCACCGACGAGGCCGGCCTGGCCACCCTCGCCGCGTCCGCCGCCGGGCCGGTGCCCGTGC
>NZ_JBFUJP010000126.1:0-5864 GCF_056401315.1 Rhodococcus sp. P4_F5
GACGACGATGCACTTCGTGCCGTCGATGCTGGCGGTGTTCGTGGCGGAGCCGTCGGCGGTGGAATGCGCGACGTTGCGGCAGGTGTTCGCGTCGGGTGAGGCGTTGCCGGCGGAGACCGCGGCGCGGTTGCGGGAGATCCTGCCGGCGGTGCGGTTGCACAACCTGTACGGGCCGACGGAGGCCGCGGTGGACGTGACGTTCCACGAGGTCACTGCCGCGGATGTGGTGGGTGTGCCGATCGGTGCGCCGGTGTGGAACACGCAGGTGTTCGTGTTGGATGCTCGCTTGCGGCCGGTGCCGGTGGGTGTGGCGGGTGAGTTGTACCTGGCGGGCGTGCAGTTGGCGCGTGGGTATGTCGGTCGCAGTGATCTGACGGCGGATCGTTTCGTGGCGAGCCCGTTCGGGGTGTCCGGTGAGCGGATGTACCGGACYGGTGATCTGGTGTTCTGGAACGACTCTGGTGAGCTGGATTACATCGGTCGGACGGACTTCCAGGTGAAGTTGCGTGGTCTGCGGATCGAACTCGGCGAGATCGAGGCGGTGCTTGGTGCGCTGCCCGAGGTGGCGCAGTGTGTGGTCGTGGTGCGCGCGGACTCGGCGTCCGGCGAGCAATTGGTCGGCTACGTGGTGCCGTCGGCGGGTTCCGTCCTGGATGTGGACGAGCTGCGATCCACCGTCGAGCGGGCTCTGCCGGCCTACATGGTGCCGTCGGCGTTCGTGGTGCTCGACGAGTTCCCGCTCAACGCCAGTGGCAAGCTCGACCGGAAGGCGCTGCCGGCGCCCGCGTTCACCCTCAGTGAGCGGGCATACCGCGCCCCGCGGACTCCCGCGGAGGAGATCGTCGCCGCCGTGTTCGCGGACGTGCTCGATGCAGCTCAGGTCGGCCTGGACGACAACTTCTTCGAGCTGGGCGGCAACTCGCTCAACGCCAACCACGTGGTCGCCAGGATCGGCGCGGCATTCGGCATCCGGCTCGGCGTGCGGGTCCTGTTCGAGGCCCCGACCGTCGCGGCGATCACGGACCGGGCGGAGAAGGCCAGCGCCAAGGGGGAGCAGCGCCCGCATCTGGTGGCCAGGACTCGGCCGGAGCAGCTTCCGCTCTCGCTTGCCCAGCAACGGATGTGGTTCCTCAACCAGTACGACACCGCGGCTGCCACCTACAACCTGCCGCTCGTCGTCCGGCTCGCCGGACGCACCGATGTCCAGGCTCTCCGTGCGGCCCTGCTCGACGTGCTCGGCCGGCACGAGTCGCTGCGCACCGTCTTCCCCGAGTCGGCGGACGGCGTGCATCAGGTGATCCTGCCCCTCGCCGAGGTCGATCTGGACGTGGTCGCACAGGACGTGACCGAGGAGGAGTTGGCGACTGGGCTCACGGACTTCGCGTCCGTCGGGTTCGACGTGGCCGAGGAGATCCCCTTCCGGGTGCGACTGTTCGCGGTCGGGACGGACGAGCTTGCCGTTGCGCTGGTCGTCCACCACATTGCCGCGGACGGCATGTCGTGGGCGGTTCTGGCCCGCGACGTGATGACGGCCTACACCGCCCGCGCTGCCGGAGTGGCGCCGGACTGGGCGCCGYTGCGCGTGCAGTACGCGGACTACAGCGTGTGGCAGCGGGAGGTTCTCGGGTCCGAGGACGATCCGAACTCGTTGTCCGCCAACCAGATCAAGCACTGGCGTGGAGTGCTGGCGGGGCTGCCCGACCAGCTGGACCTGTCCATGGACCGGCCCCGCCCGGTTGTCCAGTCCTTCGACGGCGGCCGGGTCGCCTTCACCATCGAGGAGGACACGGTCCGGGCGCTGGGTGCGCTGGCCCGGGCCCAGGGCGTCACCGCCTTCATGGTCATGCACGCGGCGCTGAACGTGCTGCTCGCCCGCTTGAGCGGTACCGCCGACATCGCGGTCGGCACGCCGGTGGCAGGTCGTGGCGAGCAGGCACTCGACGACGTCATCGGCATGTTCGTCAACACCCTCGTGCTGCGCACCGAGGTCGATGCCGGGGCCTCCTTCGTCGACCTTCTCGCCCGTGTCCGTGAGACCGACCTGGCCGCGTTCTCCAACGCCGACGTGCCGTTCGAGCGACTCGTCCAGGTGCTCAACCCGGCCCGTTCCACCTCGCGGCACCCGCTGTTCCAGGTTGCGCTGTCGTTCGAGAACATGGGCGCGACCACCCTCGAGCTGCCGGGTCTGTCGGTCTCGGCCAGCGAGGTCGAGGTCGACCTCTCGAAGTTCGACCTGCAACTGACCCTGCGCGGTGGTGGTGACTCCGCCATGTCGGCCGAGTTCGTCTACGCCACAGACATCTTCAACGAGTCGACGGTGTTCGGGTTCGCGCAGCGGTTCGTCCGGATCCTCGAGTCGGTCGTGGTCCACCCGGGCCTGCCGGTCGGCGACATCGAGATCCTGGCGGTCGACGAGCGGGCCGACCTGGTTCAGCGTGTCGATCCGGACACGGCGTGGCGTCCGGGCGGCTCCGCGGCGGGTATCGCTCCGCGTCTGCTCGCGGACATCCTCACCGCAGCGGTGGATCGGGACCCCGAGGCACTAGCGCTGACCAGCGCGGACGGCCAGCTGACCTATCGAGAGCTGGACGAGCGATCCTCGCGACTGGCCCGACTCCTGATTGCCCGCGGAGCCGGTCCGGAGACCACCGTGGCAGTGGCCATCCGCCGGTCCCTGAGCTCGGTCCTGACGGTGTGGTCGATCGCGAAGACGGGCGCCGCCTTCGTTCCGGTGGACCCGACCTATCCGGCAGACCGGATCGCGCACATGGTCACCGATTCCGGCGCGGTGACGGGTGTGACCACCGCGGACCACATCGGCGAGCTCCCCGACTCTGTCGAGTGGTTGTCGATCGACGACGCCGAGGCGAGCGCTCGTGCTCTGTCCGGTGCGCCGGTGACCGACGAGGACCGGATCCGTCCGCTGCGGCTCGAGAACCCCGCATACGTGATCTACACGTCCGGCTCCACCGGCCTGCCCAAGGGCGTCGTCGTGCCCAATGTGGGTCTGGCCAACCTCCGCGATCACCTGCGCGCCGCCTACCTCACGTCTCCGCGCTCGCGCACGCTGCACGCGTCGTCGCCGAGCTTCGACGTCTCTGTGTACGAGTTGCTCCTGGCCTTCGGTGCGGCGGCGACCATGGTGGTCTCGCCGCCTGACGTGTGGGGCGGCGCCGAGATGGCGGAGTTGCTGCGCCGTGAGCGCGTCACCAACTTGGTGTTGACTCCGGCGGCACTGGCCACCGTCGACCCGACCGGACTGGACGACCTGGCCGTGGTGGCGACGGCGGGCGAGGCCTGCCCGCCGGAGCTGATGGCGAAGTGGTCTGTCGGCCGGCGGTTCGTCAATGCGTACGGGCCCACCGAGAACACCGTGGCAGCGGCCTGCACGGACGGGTTGGAGCCGGGCCAGTACCTCACCATCGGTCATCCGACGAACGGCACCCGCGCCTCCATCCTCGACAGCCGCCTCAACCCTGTCCCGGTCGGTGTCGTCGGCGAGCTGTACCTGGCTGGACCCGGTGTGAGCCGCGGGTACCGCGGGCGGCCCGGACTCACGTCCGAGCGCTTCGTCGCCGATCCGTTCGGCGGACCGGGCGACCGCATGTACCGCACCGGCGACGTGGCCCGGTGGACCGAGAACCGCGAGATCGACTACCTCGGCAGGTCGGACTTCCAGGTCAAGGTCCGCGGCTTCCGCATCGAGCTCGGCGAGATCGACGCAGCGCTCGCCGCTCAGTCCGGTATCGAGTTCGCAGTGACGCTAGGGCACGAGGGCGTCGGAGGACACACCGCTCTCGTTTCCTACGTGATGGCGGCGCCCGGCACGGACGTCGACATCGACGACCTGAAAGCTGCGATCGGCGAGACGTTGCCCGCGCACATGGTGCCGGCAGCCATCATGGTGATCGACGAGGTCCCGCGCACGCCGGTCGGCAAGTTGGACCGGAAGGCCTTGCCGCAGCCGGTGTTCGAGGCCCGCGCCTTCAAGGCGCCGTCGAACCCGATCGAAGAGATCGTTGCGGCCACCTTCGCGGACGTGCTGGGCGTGGAACGGGTCGGACTCGACGACGACTTCTTCGATCTCGGCGGAAACTCGTTGATCGCGACGCAGGTGACCGCCCGACTGGGCGCCGCGTTGGACGTCACGGTCCCGGTACGAGCTCTTTTCGAGGCCTCCAGCGTTGCCGCGCTTGCGAGTTGGGCGGCAGGGCACGTGGGGACCGGTACGCGGCTCGCGCTGACGGCGATGCCGCGACCCGAGTCCGTCCCGCTCTCGCTTGCGCAGCAGCGGATGTGGTTCCTCAACCGGTTCGACAGCGAGTCCACGGTCTACAACATCCCGATGGCGATGCGGCTGTCGGGTGCGCTTGACGTCGACGCCCTGCAGGCCGCCGTCGGCGACGTCGTCACCCGGCACGAGTCCCTTCGTACGGTGTTCCCCGAATCCGATGGGGGTGCGCGCCAGCTGGTCCTGGATCCGGCGGAGGTGCCTGCCGGATTGGACCGGATCACCTGCACCGCAGTGGAACTCGAGGGAAACCTGCTGGCGCTGGTGTCCAGAGGATTCGACGTCCGGACACAGATTCCGGTGCGTGCGACGCTGTTCGAACTCGGCGACGACGAGTTCGTGCTCGCGGTCGTCGTGCACCACATCAGCGCCGACGGCTGGTCGATGGCACCGCTGGCCCGCGACGTGATGGCCGCGTACGCCGCCCGCAGTGCGGGTACGGCACCCGACTGGACTCCGCTCGAGGTTCAGTACCCCGACTACAGCCTCTGGCAGCGTGAGGTGCTCGGCGACGAGGACGACTCGGAGTCCCTGATCGCGCAGCAGTTCAGCTTCTGGCGCGAGACGCTGGCCGGGCTGCCCGACCAGTTGGAGTTGCCCGCCGACCGCCGCCGACCAGCGGCGGCGTCCTACCGGGGTGCGACCCACCGCTTCGGCATCGATGCCGATCTGCACACCAGGCTCAACGCGCTGGCGCGCGAACACCACACGACGATGTTCATGGTCCTGCACGCCGCGCTGTCTGTGCTGTTCGCACGGCTGAGTGGTACCAGTGACATCGCCGTCGGCACCCCTGTCGCCGGTCGCGGCGAGCGTGCCCTCGACGACGTGATCGGGATGTTCGTCAACACGCTGGTGCTGCGTACCGAGGTGGACTCCGCGCTGCCGTTCGTCGAGTTGTTGGCCCGCACAAGGGAAGCCGACCTCGCGGCCTTCGGTCACGCCGACGTGCCGTTCGAGCGGCTCGTCGAGGTGCTCAACCCGGCCCGCTCGCAGGCGCGCCACCCGCTCTTCCAGGTGATGCTCTCGCTCCAGAACCTCGGTGTGACGACCCTCGAACTGCCCGGGCTGCGCGTGGAGCAGGTCGAACTGGACGAGCACGTCGCGAAGTTCGACCTGCACCTCAATGTCACCGAGGTTGCCCCGGTGGAGGGTGAGTTCGGCGGTCTGGTCGCGGAGTTCACGTACGCGACAGATCTCTTCGACGCCACCACCGTGGCGTCCTTCGGTGCTCGGCTGCACCGGATCCTGGGACAGGTGGTGGATGCGCCGGCCACCGTGGTCGGCGACATCGCAATGCTCGAGGACAACGAACTGTCCACCGTGCTGACGGCATGGAACAACACCGATCGTGCGGTTCCCGAGGGCACGTTGGTGTCGATGTTCGAGGCGCAGGTGGCGGCGACGCCGGATGCTGTTGCGTTGGTGTTCGAGGGTGAGTCGCTGACGTACTCGGAGTTCGATGTTCGGGTTAATCGTCTTGCGCGGCATTTGATTTCGGTTGGTGTTGGGCCGGAGTCGTTGGTGGCGTTGGCGATGCGCCGGTCGCTGGAGATGATGGTCGGTGTCTATG
>NZ_JBFUJP010000127.1:0-5714 GCF_056401315.1 Rhodococcus sp. P4_F5
GGCAAGGTCCGCGCGCCCGGCGCCGCCCACACCGTCGGGGGGCACCACTGATGGCCGGGCTGCGCCGGGTCGTCCACGGGCTGTGGTGGTGGGTCACCTCGGTGATGGGCGACCACGACTACGCCCGGTACGCCGAGCACCTGCGCCGCGCCCATCCCGACGCCCCGGTGCCCAGCGAACGCGAGTACTGGCGCGCCCGGTACGCGGATGCGGACGCGCACCCGGACGCACGCTGCTGCTGACCGCGCGCCGCCAGGCGGGTACGACCTCGACGACACGGTGATGTCCGATTCCCGCTAGCGTCGCCACCGGCGCGGCTGCCACAGTGGAGTCGTGACCGCACCACACCTGGACTTCGAGCGCTGCTACCGCGCGGTGTCCGCCCGCGACGCCCGCTTCGACGGGCAGTTCATCACCGCGGTGCGCACCACCGGCATCTACTGCCGGCCGTCCTGCCCGGCGATCACGCCGAAACCCGGCAACGTCACCTTCCTGCCCACCGCGGCCGCCGCCCAGCAGGCCGGTTACCGGGCCTGTCGACGCTGCCTGCCCGACGCCGCACCCGGTTCGCCGCTGTGGAATGTCCGCTCCGACCTGGCCGCCCGGGCGATGCGCCTGATCTCCGACGGCGCCGTCGAACGCGGCGGGGTGGCCGCGTTGTCCGCCTCGCTCGGGTACTCCACGCGTCAGCTCACCCGCACGCTGACCAGCGAACTCGGCGCCGGGCCGCTCGCCCTGTCCCGGGCGCACCGGGCCCACACCGCGCGACTGCTGATCCAGACCACCGCCATGCCGATGTCCGACGTCGCATTCGCGGCGGGCTTCTCGAGCATCCGGCAGTTCAACGACACGGTCCGCGAGGTCTTCGCCGCGACGCCGTCGGCGATGCGTGCCGAGGCCGCGCGACGGACCGACGGCGGCGGACCGACGGCGGGCACCGTCCGGCTGCGGCTGCCCTACCGGGAACCGCTCGACGCGGGATGGCTGACCTGGCAGTTGTCCGCGCACGCCGTCGACGGCCTGGAACTGTTCGCCGCGGGCGAGTACCGCCGGACGGTGCGCCTGCCGCACGGCACCGGGGTCGCCGCCGTGCGGATCAACCCCACTCGTCAAAATCACGTCGGCCACGTCCTGACCGACCTGACCCTGCAGGACATGCGCGACCTCGCGCCCGCCGTGGCCCGGCTGCGGCACCTGCTCGACCTGGACGCGGACCCCCAGTCCGTCGACGCCGCGTTGCGCGCGGACCCTGCCCTGTCCGAGAGTGTCGACTCCGCGCCCGGGATCCGGGTGCCCGGCAGCATCGACGCCGAGGAACTGTTGCTGCGCACCATGATCGGTCAGCAGATCTCGCTGGCCGCGGCCGCCACCGCGACCGCGAGGCTGGTGGCACACCTCGGCGAACCGGTCGACGACGCGGCACTCACGCACGGATTCCCCAGCGCCGCAACCATTGCCGCGCGGGGCCGCGAGGTGCTGGCCGGACCGGCGCGCCGGATCGACGCCGTGATCGGCGCCGCCGCCGCGCTGGCCGACGGCACCCTCGTCCTGCACGCCGGGCGCACCGCCGCGGACCTGCGCGCGGACCTGATGTCCTACCCCGGGATCGGGCCGTGGACCGCCGACTACGTCGCGATGCGCACGTTGGCCGACCCGGACACGCTGCTCGGCACCGACCTGGTGGTGCGCCGCGGCGCCGCCGCGCTCGAGGTGGACCTGTCCGAGGGCGAGCGCTGGGCACCGTGGCGCTCGTACGCGTCGATGCACCTGTGGCGTGCCGCACTTTCGCGGCGCGGCGCGATCCCACCCACACTCCCCGACCACGAGGACCAGAGATGACTGCCAATTACGCCACCGTTCCCACCCCTGTCGGCCCCTTCACCGCCGTGGTCGACGCAGACGGCGCGGTGCTCGCCTCCGGCTGGACCGGCGACGCCGAGGAGCTGCGGGCGCTGATCCATCCCAGCCTGCGGCCCGCCGAAATCACCCCGCGAGCCGACCTGGGGGCCGTGACCCGCGCCGTGACCCGCTACCACGACGGCGACCTGGAGGCCGTCGACGCCATTGCGGTGCAACAGCATTCGGGTGAGTTCCTGACGCACGCCTGGGACGTGCTCCGCGACGTGCCCGCCGGCGAGCCGATCACCTACACCGAGTTCGCCGTCCGCTCCGGCCGGCCCGCCGCGGTCCGGGGCGCGGCGTCGGCCTGCGCCCGCAACGCCGCCGCGCTGTTCGTCCCGTGCCACCGCGTGGTGCGGATCGGCGGCGCGCTCGGAGGCTTCCGGTGGGGATTGCCGACGAAACGCTGGCTCCTCTCCCACGAGGGGTCGGCGCGGTAGATTCGGCCCAATATCCCGCCAGGAAGGACCGAACGTGAGCGAAACGCCCACCACCGCCGCCCCGAATCCGGCGCGGCGACACTTCATCGACCGCGGTGACGTGCTCGGCGCGGGCGGCATGTGGCTTGCCAAGTGGTCGCTGTGCCTGGTCGCGATCGCCGCCGGCGCCTGGGTGGTGTGGGCGGCGCTCGGCCAGCTGTGGGTGGTCGTGCTGCCGGTGCTGATGGCCATCGTGGTGTCCACGGTGCTGTGGCCGCCGACCCGGGCGATGACCAGCCGCGGCCTCCCTCCCGCCGCGGCGGCCGGCATCACCCTGGTCGGGTTCATCGCCGTCCTGTCCGGCATCATCGCGCTGATCATCCCCTCGGTGGTCGACCAGGCCCCCGAGCTGGCCAACAAGGCCAGCCAGGGTCTGCGCCAGGTCCAGGAGTGGCTCAAGGGCCCGCCGGTGAACCTGCGCGACGACCAGATCGACTCGGCCGTCCAGGCGATCATCACCAAGCTGCAGTCGAGCGCGCAGTCGATCGCGACGGGCGTGTTCAGCGGCGTCAGCGCGACCGCCTCGATGCTGATCGCCTTGTTCCTGGTGCTGGTCCTGACCTTCTTCTTCATCAAGGACGGACCACGGTTCCTGCCGTGGCTGCACGGGGTCAGCGGCGGCCGCGCCGGCCGGCACTTCGAGGCCGTGGCGGTGCGGGTGTGGGACACCCTCGGCGGCTTCATCCGGACCCAGGCCCTCGTCAGTTTCGTCGACGCGTTCTTCATCGGCCTCGGGCTGATCGTGCTCGGAGTGCCGCTGGCACCGGTGCTGGCGATGCTCACCTTCCTCGGCGGCTTCATCCCGATCGTCGGTGCCTTCGTCGCCGGCGCGCTGGCGGTGCTGGTGGCGCTGGTGGCCAAGGGCTGGACCACCGCCCTGATCGTCCTGATCATCGTGCTGGCGGTGCAGCAGCTGGAGGGCAACGTGCTGCAGCCGGTGCTGCAGAGCCGGAGCATGAACCTGCACGCCGCGATCGTGCTGCTCGCGGTGACCGCGGGATCGTCGCTGTTCGGGATCGTCGGCGCATTCCTGGCCGTCCCGGTGGCCGCCTGCGGCGCGGTGGTGATCCGCTACATCGGCGAACAGGTGGACCGAAAACTCGACGAGCAGGGCGACGACCCGGACGGCGCGCCGCCGGGCTCGAGCGAACCCCGCACGGACGACGCGGAGTCACCGGGCGCGGACGCCGAGTCACCGGGCGCGGACGCCGAGTCGCCGGCCGCGGGGTCGCCCGCGGAGGACACCGTCCTCCCCGACCCCGTCTGAGCGACCAGCGACTCACCCGGCTGACGCCGCGCCCGGGCGCGGCGTCAGCCGGCGATCAGTTCGACCGTGGATCCCGTCCGGCCTCGGATCACGTGCAGCCGGCTGGGGATCCGCTGCCTCATCTCGTCGACGTGGCTGACGATACCGACCACCCGGCCGCCCTCCCGGAGCTCGTCGAGGACGCCCATCACCGATTCGAGGGTGTCGGCGTCGAGTGTGCCGAAGCCCTCGTCGATGAACATCGTGTCCAGCACCAGTCCCCCGGACTCCGCGGCCACGACGTCGGCCAGTCCGAGGGCGAGCGAGAGCGACGCGAGGAACGACTCGCCGCCGGAGAGCGTCTTCGCCGACCGCACCACCCCGGTGTAGTCGTCGCGGATGTCGAGTCCCAGCCCGCCGCGCTTGCGCCCCGTGCCGGCGCCGTCGGCGTGCACGAACTCGTACCGTCCGGCCGACATCCGCCGCAACCGGGTGGACGCCGCCAGCGCGACCTCCTCGAGCCGGGCCGCCAGCACATAGGACCGCAACGACATCTTGCGCGCGTTCTGCCCACGGCCCTCGATCACGTCGGCCAGCCCGGCCAACTCGTCGTGCCGCGCCTGCGCCGGGGCCAGTGCCTGGACCTCCGCCGCGAGCTGCCCCACCAGCCGGTCCAGGTCCTGCAGCCTGCGCTGCGCGTCCGCGGACACCCCCACCGCGGCCTTCGCCGCGGTCTTCGCCGCCAGGTCCGCGGCCTCGGCCTCCGCGGGATCGACCGGCCCGAGCAAGGCCGCGGCCGCCGTCTCGGGTTCGGCGAGCACCGACTCGACCCGCACCTGCAGGTCCCGCGCGTCCCGCAGCGAGGCCTCCATCTCCGCGATCCGACCGGCCCCTCTGACCGCGTCGACGGCGGCATCGACGGCGGCGAATCCGGCCTCGGCGGCAGCCCCGATCACCTTCTGCGCCAAGGCCTCCGCGGCGTCCTGCGCGGTCCCGGTCGCGGTGCGCTGGTCGCGCAGCCGCGACGCCGCCGCGGCAAGTTCCTCGAGCCGGTCACGGCGAATCCGCGGACTCTCGTCGCTGCCCGTCGCGGCCGTGACACGGGCCCGGATCTGGTCGAGTTGCGTTGCCATGCCGGCGATCTGCGCGTCGAGCGCCGCGGCCTCGGCGCTGACGGCGGCGGCACGCTCCTGCACCCGGGCGGATTCCGACCGCAACTCCGCGAGCCGCGTCGCCGACCCGGGCTCGCCGTCGGCGAGTGCCGCGGCGGCGGCGTGCCGCTCGGTGGCGTCACGCACCTCGGCCGACAGTTCGTCCGCGTCCCGGTCCCCGCCCCGCTCGATCTGGACCTCGACGGCCAGTTCCACCTTCGTCAGCTGTGCCGACGCGTCGGCGACCGCGTCCGCGCGGTGCTGCTCGGCCGCGCGGGCCGCGTCCTCGTCGGCCTTGGTGACCACCGAGTCCGGCTGGGCGGCGGGCCGCGGGTGCTCGTCGGCCCCGCACACCACGCACGGCTCGCCGTCGACCAGTCCGGCGGCGAGCTCGGCGGCCATCCCGGCCAGCCTGCGCTCACGGACGTCGAGCAGCGCGGTGCGCGCCTGGTGGTGACGGTCCCGGGCCTCGGCGAGTTCGCGTGCGGCCGTGGCCTGGGCCCGCCKCTGCACCGCCAGTTCGGTGGCGGCGGCCAGCATCTCGGTGGCCGCGACCCTGGCCCGCTCGAGCGCCGGCACCGTGGCGGCGGCCAGCCGGGCCGCGTCCAGGTCCGCCTCGGCGGCCCGGACCAGTTCCGGCAAGACGTCACGTCGCCGCGCCAGTGTTGCTGCCTCGGAGTCGAGCTCGTCGCGGCTGACCCGGTGGGCACACATCGAATCCTGCAGGGCGTCGGCGGCGAGCGACTCGGCGATGAGCGCGTCCAGACGTGCCACCTCGCCGGTCCAGTCGCGTACCGCGGACGCGAGCACCTCGCCGTCGGCCGGAGCCGGCGGCCAGGACAGGCGGGCGAGCAGGTCCGCCCCCTCGCCTGCCGCGCCGATCTTCGCGGCCAGGTCCGTCGTCCGTGTCAGTTCCCCGGCCGCGACGTCGGCCGCGGC
>NZ_JBFUJP010000128.1:0-5093 GCF_056401315.1 Rhodococcus sp. P4_F5
AGCCATAGCCATATCGGTCCAATCTCGGGCCCGATGAGTCTGAGGACGGCCTGGAAGATGCAGCGCAGTGGGTCGTCAGCCAGGGGCGCGTGAGATACGAAGCGGTTCTCACAGAGCCAAGCCGGATGCCATCACACATCGACGGCGGAGATCCAGCCAATCTTGGCGGGCTCGCTTATGAGGTCTACTACGAGCGGTTCGGGGAGCCGCTAGACCTGATCTAGGTGTAGTTCCCAGGCAGGTTGCGAACAGCGTGGCGTGACCCGCGGCCGTCGCATCTGAGCTTCGACTGACGTGGCTGATCGGGCACGGCACCTTCGCGCTGCGCGAGGTGTGGCGGGCCCAGAAGCCGGGCGGGGCCCTGCATTTCGTCGAACGCGGTCGCCCCCCCACTTCTCTCTCCAACCCCTCCACTGCGGAGCGGAGCGAGCCGCAGCCGGCGCTGACGCTGCTGTGACCCGCTAGCCGAGGTAGCGCGGCCGTCCGGCGTCCACCCAGGAGCGGAAGCGGGCGTCGATCCGGTCCGCGATCACGGCGTACGTTTCCCAGCTGTCCTCGACCCGGTAGATATCCGCCGCGGTGGTGTCGAATGCGTCGAGGTAGTCGTCGATGAATCGGGAGTCGTCGTTCTCGCCGGCGTAGTACGCGACGGCGAAGGCGCTGCCGTCGGCGGTGAGATCGTCGCTGCCGAACTTCTCGTCGAGCACCTTCATCAGAAAGGCGCCGGGCGTCGCCTCCCGCGACTCGAGCGGTTCGAGTTCGTCCTCGACGTCCTCCCCCGCGAAGCCGCTCAACAGGCACCACGCTGCAAACATGCCGATGTGAGTGCCACCGGCAGCATTCGGCAGATCGTCGGGAAACTCGCCGCCGTAATGCCAGGCGGCGTCGTCGTACTTCGTCACGGATTCGCTTCCTTCGGTTCGGCCCGCGTTGCAGTGCCCCACGATCGACATGGTCGCCGCAACTCCTCGAGAGGAGTGATGCGGAGCCGTCCGATCACCTGGAACGGGGCCGTTCCAGAGCGAACGCGCTTCGTGCGTGAGTATGTCGGAGCCGAACTGGACACGCTCCTCCGACGCCGCGATTCTGTCTGGGCCTAGCCGCCGGAGACCTGAAACGCGCACCTGAGCGGCAACGTCGAACGCCCTCTCTTCGCTCTCGTGCGGTGTCCGGGAAGCCCTACCCGAGGGCGTCCCTGATCCGCCGCACTGCCACCGTGAGGGCGGGGGTGAGAGAGTTCAGCCGCGCCGGGTCGACGTGACCGCGGAGCGAAACGCAGGCCATGGACACCGGCTCACCATCGTCGTCCCGAACAGCCACACTGACCGCGGACTCGCGGTGCTCCTGGTGTCCGAACATCAGCGACATGCCATTTCGGCGACGAATCGTGAAGAGCTCCTCGTGCAGAACCCCGAGATCGACCCCGTGGTCGTTCCGCCCGGCGTAGAGCGCATCGACCTTCTCGATTGGCAGTGTCGCGAGCACCGCCCTGCCCTCCGGGGTCTGATGTGCGGGGGCGCGCCCGCCGACACGGGTGCGGATCGTCGGCGCACAACGTCCGCCCACCTTGTCCAGATACACGACATCCGTTCCCTCGAGCACGGCGAGGTGGGCGATGAGCTTGGTCGCCATGTTCAGATCATGGAGGTGGGGAGCGGCCGCCGCCCGCAGGTCGTCGCGCCCGCCCGAACCGCCCAATTCGAGCGCCCGGCAGCCGAGACGATAGAGCCGGCCCGTGCGCGTGAGCCAGTGCAGCTGGGCCAGTTGCTCCAGGATGCGATGGGTGGTCGATCGGGGCAGCCTCGTCCTGGCCACGACATCCTCTGCGCGCAGGTGCGACGAGGGCCCCTCGAACGCGCCGAGAATCAACGTCAGGCGCGCCGCGTACGACGGGTCGCCGGCGTGGATCCCCGCAGGGGGCGGCATACCGGCAAGGTCTTCGGTGTGCATGGGGCTCCTATCCGGGTGGCGGCCCCATTCTGTCAAACGCCCGGACATCCGGCTGTCCGCCCCAAAAGTGGCACGCGCCAGGCGAAAAGGCTCCCGCTGAGTGGACCGGCACCTTGCCCTGATCCGTTCCTGGCGATTTCGAGGGCAACGACGAGCGCCGCGCCGATCGCTGCCTCTCGGCCGGGCCCGACCAGGGTTTCTCACTCATCGGGAATTCTTCGCGATCGCGGAGCGACGCTCGGTGTGAGATGGGCGCATGTCACACCGAGCAGCCTTCACCCCCGGCGCGATGCTGACCGGGCGGCGCGCGGTCGTCACCGGCGGCGCAGCGGGCATCGGCGCGGCCATCGCGCGCAGCTTCGCCGCGCATGGCGCGGACGTCCTCGTGGCCGACGTCGACCCCGTCGGAGACCTCGACTACGACCCCGCCGCGGGCGGGCGACTTCACGCGATCGAGGCCGACGTCTGCGCGCAGCAGGTTCACCCCGCGCTGATCGACCACCGGCCCGACATCCTTGTGAACAACGTCGGACACTTCCTGCGCGGACCGCAACACTTCACCGCGGACACCGCCGAGCAGTGGTCCCGACTCCACGAGATCAACCTCGGCCACGCCTTCCGCCTGACCCATGCGCTGCTGCCGGGAATGGCCGAACGCGGCCGCGGCGGCGCGATCATCAACCTCACCACCGTCGAGGCGCACCGGGCCATCCCCGGGCACACGGTCTACTCGGCGTACAAAGCCGCGCTGATGCAGTTCACCCGCTCGCTCGCGGCCGAAGTGGGCCCGGCGGGCATCCGGGTCAACGCGGTCGCCCCGGACCTGATCGACTCGGCGCAGGTGCCCTACGACGACATCGTGCCCGCCGAGGATCTGCCCCTGTGGCCCACCTGGTCCCCACTCGGCGGTCCGGGCCGGCCAGAGGACGTCGCGGGCGCCGCGCTTTTCCTCGCCTCCGACCTGTCCCGCTTCGTCACCGGCAGCACCATCCACGTCGACGGCGGAACCCACGGCTCGGGCGGCTGGGTGCCGCGGGCCGCGGGCGGCTGGACCAACCGCCCTCGCAACCCCTGACCCTGTTCTCATCGGTTAACACTCGAAAGGTCCACTGCTGTGAAGATTCTGGTCCTCGGAGGCACCGGCATGATCGGTGCCCACGCCGCCCTCCATCTGCGCGAACGGGGCAATGACGTAACCCTGGCTGCCCGCGGTCCGATCGCGGACGACTCCCCGGTCGCCGGGTTTCCCGTGTTGGTCGGCGACTACACCGGCCCGTCCTTCACTGTGGAGCAGCTGTCGGGGTTCGACGGGATCGTCTTTGCTGCCGGTCAGGACGTGCGGCACAAGCGCCCCGACGTCGACGACGGCCCGTTCTGGGAGCGAACGCAGAGCGTCGGCGTCCCGCGATTCGCGGCGCTCGCCAAGAAGGCCGGTGTTCCGCGTTTCGTACAGGTCGGAAGCTACTACCACCAGCTCCGCCCCGACCTGGCCTCAGACAACCCGTACGTGGCCGCGCGGCAGGCGGCCGACGAGGGGGCCTGCGCCCTCGCCGACGAATCGTTCAACATCTCCACCCTGAATCCCCCCTCCATCATCGGTGCCGTCCCCGGTGCGTCTGCCAAGCGCTACCGCCGGATGATCTCGTGGGCGGCCGGGGATGAGCCCGGGATTCCCGACTTTGCCCCGGCCGGCGGGACGAACTACATGTCGGCTCGTTCGTTGGCGGAGGCGATCTGGGGCGCTCTGAACAATGCCGAGCCGGGCGCGGCCTACCTTGTCGGCGACCAGAATCTCACCTTCCGCGAGTTCTTTCAGATGCTGGTCGATGCCGCGGGCGGCAACCGGGTCATCGACGAGCGCGACGAGGAACACCCGCTGCTGCCGGACCCGTTCATCGTCCAGGGTCGCGGCAACACGCTGGCATACGAGGTGGGCTCGGAAGTCACTGCCCGGCTCGGATACGCGCGCGACGACTGCGCTCGTGCAGTCGACGATCTCGTCCGGGTGGTACGAGCCGCATCTCGCTGATCCGTCGACGAGTGTCCCGCTCGACAATCGACAAGCTTGCAAGTCTCCGACCTCCTCGAAAGGTGCACCCATATGAAGCTCGATCTGAGCGGTAGGACGGCGCTGGTCATCGGCGGAGCCGGCGGCATCGGCGGCGAGGGGGCTCGAGCCCTCGTGTCGGCGGGCGCATCGGTGACGATCATGAGCCGGGACGAGTCGAGGATCGCGGCGTTTGCTGCCGAACTCGCATCGCATGCCCCCGACGGCGCCCGCGTCGATCACATCGCCGGCGACTCACTGGTCGAGGAAGACGTCGCCGCCGCCGTCGCGAGGGCAAGCGGGGCTGCCGGACTCGACATCTGCGTGAGCACGGTCGGCCGGGGCAGCACCACGCCGCTGCTGATGAACAACGCGCGCGACTTCACCAACGAGCTGCAGGTCAACATCACCAGCGCGTTCGTCGCGATCAAGTCCTGCGTGCCGGCCATGGCGAAGGCGGGCGGCGGATCGATGGTGTTCACCTCGTCGGTAATCGCCGCCCAGACCTTTCCGTACATGAGCGGCTACTGCGCGGGCAAGGCCGGACTGGAGGCACTCATCCGCACCGCCGCAGACGAATTCGGCCACCTCGGCATCCGCATCAACTGCATCAGGCCAGGCCTGGTGAACTCACCGGACAACCCCAAGGTCGCCGCCAGCTTCGCCGGCGGCCGGCCGACTGCCTTCCTCGAGCAGACCCCACTCGGGCGGCTCGGCGTGCCGACCGACATCGCCGGCGCCATCCGGTTTCTCGCGGGCCCGGAATCGTCCTGGGTCACCGGCACGGCGATCACCGTCGACGGCGGCGCCCACATGCGGAGGGCGCCCGACGTCACGAGCCGGCTGCGGGAGGAGCTCGGCGACGAGACCGTGGAGATGCTGCTCGCGGGACAGGTGCCGAACCACCGGGGCCGCTGACCCGCGGGCAACGAGCGTCATTCTTCGGCCGTGGCCGAGCACGCGCTAGCTGTACCCGGCCATCAGGTTGGTGCCAGCCGACTGATCGGTGGAAGGCCTCCGAGTGCGCTGTGGCGTCGATGAGTGTTGTAGTGCTCGAGCCAGGGCGCAAGCGCGGCGGTCCGATCGGCGTTGGTGA
>NZ_JBFUJP010000129.1:0-4948 GCF_056401315.1 Rhodococcus sp. P4_F5
GCCTCATCCTTGGAGCCGCCTTCTGGTGGTGTTTCCTGGTGGGGCTGATCGTCTTTGGCCACCTCCGCGCCGATGGCTGGAAGAGCTGGGCTTTGCCATTTCTGGTCCCATTCATCGCGGTAGCCCTGATTGCGCTGGCGGTCCAACGGTTCGCGCCGAAACTTCGGTTACTTGGCTGGTCTTTCGCAGCGGGTGTCCCCTCGTGCTGGATCGCACTCACGCTGAGGGACTTCCAGCTCGCCATTAGCGTGTAAACGTCACTTCGACTCCGCCGACCCCCGATCACCCGATACCGGCGGGGAGAGCTGCCGTTCGGTTTCACTCGCGGTCACTCGCAGTGATCCCGGATAGCCTTGTGCGTCGAGGCTGACAGCTTCGGTCCAGAAGTGACAGAAATATGCGCCTTACCTGCACATATCAACCGAGATTCTGTCAGCAACGGCGCTCAAGCCTGACCAGGGGAAACACTTTTGCACGGATTCAAAACCCGTGCAGTGTGAGATCGAGTCTCACCGAGGGCACCAGTAAGGCCAGACCAGAGCAGGTTTTCGAGCGGGTACCCCCATGGGGGTATGCCCAGAGAAGCTCGCATTGGCTCGCAGGCAAATCGGCGACCGGCTCGACTCCGTCGGCTGCACCACCTGGCACCGGCAGGAAAGCCCCCTCGGCTCGGCCGGCTCGACGGACTTCGACTTCATCTGCCTGACAGGCTCGGACGACCTGATCTTCGGCCTCCTGCCGCTCGGTTCCTGACCCAGCGGCCCGTCTCTCGCGGTCCCCGCACCAAGAAGGCCCCACCTCGTCGAGATGGGGGCTTCTCCCTGCCCGACAGTGAGATTGACGACTCGACTGTCAGAACTGCGGTGGGCGCGCCTTTTACTCACGGTCGACGACGGCGATGGCATAGGAGTCTGCCGCCCTGCGGAACTGCTCCTCCAGGCGCGACCAACGGGGCTCTGCACCGAAACGGGAGCGCGCTCTCAGATACTGCTCGCGCGCACCGGACATGTCGCCTGTGGCCAGTCGGTAGCGGAGGACGTCGAAGTCTATGTCCGACCCCACCGAACCGGCGACGTCGTCGGGGCCACAAACCTGACCCATCACCGCCAGCGCACTGGTGAGTGCCGCGCACAGCTGGTCGGCGACTGCGGGAACATCGGTGTCGGCGTTCACGGTCACGTGCGGCCCGATCCCGGTCGCAATGCTCTCGATCCGGCGCCGGTACTGGCAGTCGACCTCGGCCGGATGCTCCTGTGGTGACCGTCCGATGACCCGGTCGAACTCCGCCGAGTAGACACCGCAGTTGACGTAGAACCGAATCGACTCGTAACTGTTCCCCGCCGACCGCTGCAGATTGACGACGTCGACCAGACCATCCCGCTCCCGCGTGAAAGTCAGTCTTCGCTTCCGGAATCCTTGCTCCTCCAGGAGCGGAACAACGCTCTCATTGAGCAGGGTCGTGAATACTTCCTCGGCCGACGGATGCTCCATCCGGCCATGATCGCAGACCCCGTGTCGCTACCGGATGACAGGCGACGGCCCTCCCGCGCGAGCCGGCCGACGCCCCACAACAGCGCCGCACCCGAACATACAAGAGCATCTCCGATCGTGCGTCAGGTCAGCTGTTCGGCCGGCGATTCCACCCATGCATCTCCGGTCCACGAGATGTCGATGGCGTACTCGCTGTTGACCCCGGTGGCCCAGTAGTCGATGACGCCGTGACGCGCTGAGTCGAGTTCGATCCAGCCAATCGAGAACTCGCCGCGCAGAACACGTTGGGCACGCCGGTCCATCTCGCCCAGCGACGCGAAGAGCCCGCGAAGCCTCGACTCGATCCAGTCCGCCGAGGGATCGACGACCGTGATCTCCAAGGTGCTCTCATCACTCAGCGGGATCATGATCAACAGCTCGCCGGAGACCGGCCGCACCTCCCGTGTCGCGTGACACTCATAGGCGCGCAACAAGTCTCGCGGTCCATAGACACCCAAGCCCCACGCCTCCGCCATATCGCGGCAATCGTAGTCGAGGCCGGCGCGCCCGTCGGCGGGTACACCGCCGACAGCGGTTGACGCGGCACGCCCGGCACCCCGGTGACCCGAGGTTTCAGGCTCCCCCAATTGCGGTATCCGGATGTCATGTCACCCCACCTCCCTGCCCCACGCGGCCCGATCTCGTGCACGCTGATCACGGCGTTGTCCACTGGCCGGAGCGGATTGCTGACGCGGCCGCTCGAGCTTGGACTTGCAGATGCCCTCGGGGGCGATCTCCAGCTCGCGCTCGCAATCTGTTACGAGATGCACTACCGCGGATTCGACGACGTCGATCCCGAGTGGGAGTGGGATCCCGACCTGCTCGCGGCTCGCAGTCGGATGGAACGCCGATTCCTCGCGCGCATCCGCGCCGACGTCGACGGCGGCACCGACGCGGCCGAAGCTCTCGACACAGTCTCCCGGGAGCCGCCCGGCGGTACGGGCACCTCCCGGTATCTGCTCGAGCAGGGATCGTGGCGACAGATGCAGGAATACTTCGCACACCGGTCCCTCTATCAGCTCAAAGAGGCGGACCCGCATGCATGGGTGATTCCCCGACTCGAGGGTCGGGCCAAGTGCGCCCTGGTGGCGGTCGAGTTCGACGAGTTCGGTGGCGGGGTTGCGGACCGCATGCACTGCAAGCTCTTCGAGGACCTGATGCGCGCGGCCGACCTCGACTGGCACTACCTCGCCTACGTCGATGCCGTACCCCCGGAGACGCTGGCAACGGTGAACCTGATGTCCCTTTTCGGGCTGCACCGCGGCCTACGGGGCGCACTTGTCGGCCTCTTCGCGGCGGCCGAGATCACCACACCGCCCAGCGCAGCCCGGCTGGTCGGGGCACTCCAACGCTTACACGCCCCGACCGAGTGCTCGCACTTCTACGCCGAGCACGTCGAAGCCGACGCCGTGCACGAGCAGGTCCTGCGTCACGAGGTGGTCGGCGGCCTGCTCGACGCGGAGCCGGACCTGGCCGCCGACGTGGTGCTCGGCGTCCAGGCAAGCGAACTGCTCGAGGAACGCGCCTCGAAACAAATGACGGACAGCTGGTCCAAGGATCGCAGTTCCCTCCTTCCCGTCGGGCGGCCGTTGACACGTGTGTCGGCATCGAAGCTGTAGAAGGCGAGCGTGGCCGGCGGAACCCATGACGGCGGTGCACCCGCGAGGTAGTCAGTCCCGCCCGAGACGATGACTGGTGTCGCACAACGGGTAGATCCCGCTCCGCCGGCACATGCAGACCGCGACGACGAATCGGTCCGACGTCACGACGCGGCCGTCCGGCAGGCAGATGCGGACCGGTCCCCGCACGAGCACCGGACCACCACGCACCCGACGCAGGCATTCGACGTCCGGGGAGTTCCATTCCGGGTAGCAGTAGGCCGACCACGAATCGCTCTGCGACGACGAACCGTTCATCCTCCACCTCCCCTTGCACCGCCCCGAGGTCGCGGCAAAGCGACCGGGTGTCCATCGAGTACCCCCGGCCGGTCGCACCCAACCACCCGAGTCCCGAAGGGACGTTTCAACCTAGTGCCCGGCGGGCAATCCTCCCGGTGTGAGCCTGAACGAGGCCGACGGTCGCGGCGTGTGCCCACCTGGTCACCGAACACCACTCGTGACGATCAATTCCGGGAACCACAGAATCAAGGAGCCGACATGGACACCACCACCACCATCTGGATCGTCGCCGCTGTCGTCGTCGCTGTCGTCGTTGTCGCGCTCGTCTGGTCGGTGACGCGCCGGCGCGCGGAGCAGCGTCGCGGCGAGGCCGAGGACATCCGCGACAAGGCGGCGGAGCGGTCGCACAAGGTTGGGCAGCACGAGGCGCTCGCCGACGAGACCGCGGCCAAGGCCCGCGCGGCCGCCGCGGAGGCGGACGCGAAGGCGGCCGAGGCGACGCGACTGCAGGAGCGTGCCGCCGCGCGGACCAGCGAAGCAGCCTCGGCCCGTGAAGACCTGAACAAGGAATGGGACCGGGCAGACCAGATCGACCCGGACTACGACCCCGAGAATTCTGGCGGAAAGCCTGACCGCGAGGGTAGGTCTCGTCCGGGCGACGAGGGATAGGGCGCGCAGACGCTCACTCCGATGCCACCGGTTGTTGCGTTGTTTCCCGATGCCGGCGAACGGGTATGCCGGGTCCATGCGAAATCTGTGGATCTGAACTGTGATTGGCGCCGCCACCGTCGCTGGAATCAGTGCTGTGGGTCGACGGGATTCGGCGTGCGCATGAGGCTGTCATCGAGGCGACGTGGTCTGTCAGCGATGCAGCGGAGCAACACCTTCCGGAAGTTGCAGAGGGCGCTTCCACGACGTTCGAGATATCGAAGGAGCACACCATGGGAGCCGTCGACAAGGCGAAGAACAAGGCAGAAGAGTTGGCAGGCAAGGCAAAAGAKAAGGTCGGCGAGGCCACCGGCGACAAGGACACYGAGGCCGAAGGACACAAGGACCGGGCCAAGGGGAATCTCAAGCAGGCGGGCGAGAAGGTCAAGGACGCGTTCAAGGACTGACCGGGTCAGAAACCCGGCACCTCGCGACGGCAGCAGGTCGGACGAAACGCCTGACCGCTGCCGCTCGCGCGCGCGACCGTCCTGTCGCAGCTGGGCCACGGCTGTGAGTCCCGCCGCGATCTGGAAATCATGTCCGCGCCTAGGCCACATGGGTTTCGGATCGCGCTGACCGGGGAAAACACCGAGCATGAACACCGAGCAGACACCCGTGCCAGAAACTCGGCATCCGCGCGCCACCGGTCCGTCCGTCGGGGTTGAAGAGGAATTCCTCCTAGTCGACCCGAAAACCGGGCGGCCCCGCTTCTGCAACACCGAGGTTGCCGCCGCCGCCGAGAGATTCGGGCTGCCGTTGCAACTGGAGCTGTCCAAATGCCAGGTGGAGACCAACACGCAGGTGTGCTGGGA
>NZ_JBFUJP010000130.1:0-4512 GCF_056401315.1 Rhodococcus sp. P4_F5
CTCAAAGAACACGCACACACCCTCACGAACAGGAGATGAACTCCGGCTGATCGGGGGCTGAAGCACAACCATACACGACGGTGTGACTTCGGATTTACCAGGCTCTTACGTCCAACCTCGTGTCCCGGGCCTCTCGGTCCGGGTCGGTGTCCGTGTCGCTCTGACTTGGAATAAGTTACGGGACGTGGACGAGAAGTACCAAATCGCCTGGTCAAAGGTCTGTAAGCCGTAAAAACCGTTCGTTTGGGCGGCATTCACCCCATGTTTTCCGGCTCAGTTCGCACTCAGACGCGCCAACACGCCTTCTGCACTACGTGCGGCGAGCGAGCAGGCCCTCGCCGTGAACTGATCCACCATCGGATGTCCCGCCCAGGCCCGCCAGCGCCGCACCTCGGCCAGGGCCTCGTCCCGTTGCTGCGCGAGCGAGGCGTCGCGTTCCAGTCCGAGCCGCTCGACGTCCGCGACGCCCGATCCGCCGACCAGGCGCTGCAGCCGGGCTGCGTCCTCGCCCGGCAGCGAGGTCGCGGTGGAACGCAGCCGGCCGAGCAGCCGGATCTCCTGGAACCCGTGCACGTCGGACAGGGCCCTCCTTGTCTCTGCGAGCAGCCCTGCCGCCTCTGCCCCCGGGTCCACGGCCAGCACCCGTTCCAATGCGAGGAGAGCAGAGTGCGCCTTGAGCTGGTCGGCACGCTGGCCGAACTGCACGTCGATCACCTGGCGCAGCTCGTTGAGTCCACTGCGTTCGACCAACTCGGCCGCCAGGGTCGGAGAGTCGGAGGTACCCAGCGTGATGAGTGCGACCGCCAGCCGGATGCCGAACAGACCGAACCGGTGCGCCAGGTGCGCCCGGGTCGCCGCGTCCACCGGCAGCGGGCTGTCCGCCCTGGCAAAGCGGTCCGCCGAGAGCATCGCCAACTGCAGGTCCTCGGTCGGCACCTCGCTCAGCGCCCGGAACGCCTCGTACTCGCTCTGCCGGAGCGTCCGCGCACCCAGCGCGAGCAGCCCGGCGACCGGGACCACGGCCTGACACAACCCGGTCCGCTCCAGTTCGGTCGCGAACCGGGACGCGACCTCCTTCGCGGACATCATCGCGTCGAGCCGGCCCGCACCCACCTCGTCGGCACGCGAGACCACCCCCACCACACCCAGCGGGCCCGACTCGCCGCCCACGTGCGCGCCTATCTGCCCGAGGAACTGGACGTCGGTCGCGTTCAGGGTGCGCAGCAGGTACACCACCGCGTCCGCCCCGGAAGCCGAGTTCTCCGGGGTGAGCATCTGCAGGGTCCGCGCCGAGACGTCGCGCGAGAGCGACGAGGTACCCGGGGTGTCGATGATGGTGGTGTGCTGCAGCGCCGTCGCCGGCCACTCCACGTCCAGCCGGTCCACGTCCGACGCGGTCAGCCTCCCCAGGTCGAAGGTGAGGCTGCCGTCCCGTCGCTGCACCGGGACGTTCGCGGACCGGTCGCCGTCGTACCAGGCGGTGACGGTGGGCGTGGCGCCGCTGCGGTACCAGGTGACGACGCGTGTGCACTCGGTCGCGTCGGTCGGTGCGATGTCCTGCCCGACCAGAGAGTTCAGCAGCGTCGACTTGCCGGCCTTGAGCGATCCGGCGAGCGCCACCCGCAGCGGCTCCTCGATCCGCTGTGCGCACTCGTCCAGCTGCGCCCGCACCCCGGGCTCCGCCGAGTACACCCCACGCGCCGCGCCGATGAGCCCGCGCGCCCGGGGCAGTGCACCGGCGCTCACGCGGCCGGGCCCGTGGTGACGTCGTCGGCCGACTCGTCGGTGGGCAGCAGCCGGCCGGCCGCCTCCTTGAGCTCCGCGAGTTCGCGCATCTGCGCCTCGATCTGCGCGGCCCGCTCGGCGCGCTCGGTCGAGGCCAGGTTCGCCGCCTCCTGCGCGGCGCGGAGCGAGTCGTTCAACGACCGCAGCGTCTGCTCGGCGATCGCGGTGAAGTGGTCGCGCAGCAGCCGCTGGATCAGCCGCAGCCGGTCCTTCGACTCCTTGCCGATCTGGAAGCTGACGTCGTCGACGAAACGCCGGATCGCGACCTTCGCCTCCCCGCGGCGTTTGAGAACGCGGCTCTCCTTGTCCTCCCGATACGCCTTGGTGCCGAGCAGCAGGCCCGCACCGACGGAGATCGGGTTCACCAGCGCCATCCCCATCAGGGTGGTGATGAGCCCGAACATCAGCACCCCGCCGTAGGAGCCGCGCATACCCACCAGCACCTTCTGGGTGATGCCGATGCGTCCGGACTCGAGCTCCGCCAGCGACCCGACGGGCTCGAGGACACCGTCCAGGTCTGCCACGTCGAGGTGCGGCAGGGCGACGGCCCCGGCCTCCGCGAAATGCTCGGCCACCACCTCCGCCAGCCACACCGCGCGGTCGTGCGCCCAGACGAAGTTGTCGCCGATCGAGGTGGCCACCTGCTGCTCGAGCCACTCCCCCAGCTGGGCCCAGTCCTTGCCCGGGTCGCCCTCGTCGACGGCCTGCTCCGCCTCCCGGGTCACGCGGCGCAGCCGGTCCCGCAGGTCGTGGTCGATGTCGGCGGCCAGGTCGGTGACGCCGTCGGAGAGGGTCTGCTGCCACAGCGAGGTGCGCTTGTGCAGTTCCTCGGCCGCCACCTTGGCCTTCTGCAGCTCCGCGACGGCGGCGGCGCCCTTGGCCGGGTCACGCAGTGCGGCCAGTTCGCTGCCCAACGCGAGGGTGAGGTGCTCGGACACCGAGTGCACGTCGAGGGCGACGGCTCGTCGGGTCGTCGCGTCGGCACGGGCCACCACCGCGTCGCGGAGGAAGTCGTAGAGCGCGGCGAAGCCGGACTCCTCGTTCAGTTCCACGTCCTCGAGTCGCAGCGCGTGCGACCGCAGCGCGGACGACACCGGGATGAGCGGCACCCGCAGGCCCTCACGCTCGAGGTGACCGCGATCGGCCTCGACGATCTCGCGCCAGTGCGGGTACAGGTCGGTCTTGCTGATCAGGCAGGCCACCGCGGGACACAGGCCCTGCACCTGCCGGACGAAGGCGAGTTCCGGTTCGGTGAACTCCTGGCTGGCGTCCGAGAGCACCAGCACCGCGTCCGCCGCCGGCAGCAGGCCCAGGGTGCTCGCGGCATGCGGGTTCCCGTGGCCGCCGACGCCGGGCGTGTCCACCAGCACCAACCCGTCGGCGAGCAGCGGGCTGGGCACGTTGACCTCCACCCGCAGCACCTCACGCCCGCCGGCCAGCGGGGACGTCGGGGTGACGTGGCCCAGGTCGTCGAGGGGCAGGGCCACCCGGACCGGCTCGGAGCCGGGCTCCGCCAGCACCAGCTCCGCGAAGGCGGTCTCGGCGTTCTGCACGACGGTGGGCACCGCGGTGGTCTCGTCGTCGCCGACGGTGCAGACGTTCAGGTTCAGCAGCGAGTTGACCAGCTGGCTCTTGCCCTGCTTGAGCGGGCCGACCGCGACGATGCGCATCCGCGGGTCGAGCACCCGCCGGGTGGCGGCGTCCAGGCGGGCGACGAGGTCGGCCCGCTCCGCCGCCGCGGCGACCCGCCCGACGCGTTCGAGCAGTGCGACCTGCTCCGCACCGGCCGCCTCCCGCCGCTGCGCCGTGGTCGTCGGCGACGCCGACCCCCGGTCTCCCGTTGTCTGCGCGGCAGCCACTCCAGATGCGTTGTGCATGAACCCGACCCACTATCTCTCCGCGAAGACCAGCCCCGCACTCGGCATAGCGGGTGCGGGGCTGGTTTCGTTACAAAATCGCCGTGATCTACGGGTGCAGCAGATCCGTGTGGCCCGCGGCGTCCGCGCCGGTGTGCGTCTCGGACGCGGCGTCGAGCTGGTCGCCGAAGAGGCCGCCGCCCGCCACGCCGGTCCCGTCGTCGAACAGGCCGGCGTCGTGCGTCGTGACGGTCTCGCTGCCGAAGGCGTTCGAGGCGTCGACCGCCGACCAGGCGTTGCCGCCGGCCGCGCCCGTGACGTCGCCGACGCCGTGACCGACCGAGGAGACCGCGCCGGTCAGGCCCGAGGTGAGTCCGCCGACCAGGTCCGTGCCGCCGCCGACCGCACCACCGGCACCCGCACCACCGGCGACGCCGCCGCCGATTCCGCCGCCGAGGTTCGCCACCGCGTCGAGCCCGGAGGTCAGTCCCGCGCCGGCACCCGCAATGCCGGAGACCGCGCCGGTCAGGCCCGCTCCCGCGTCCGCCAGCCCGGACACCGCACCGGTCAGGCCGGCGCCCGCGTCGGTGACGCCCGAGACCGCGCCGCTCAGGTCGGCCCCGGCGTCGACCGCCGAGTGGACGGTGCCGGACAGGTCGGTGCCGAGCCCGGCACCCGCGTCGACCAGGCCGCCGAGACCGCCCGTCAGGCCGCTCGTCAGGCCCGCGCCCAGGCCGGCCGCCGTGTCGAGACCGCCGGCCAGGCCCGCACCGAGGTCGGCCACACCGTCGAGTCCGCCGCTCGCGGCGCCGTCGAGGGTCGTGCTGAGGTCGCCGCCGACGCCGGCACCCGCACCGAGCAGGCCGCCGAG
>NZ_JBFUJP010000131.1:0-4384 GCF_056401315.1 Rhodococcus sp. P4_F5
GCTCGGAGGTGGCCAAAGACGATCAGCCCCACCAGGAAACACCACCAGAAGGCGGCTCCAAGGATGAGGCCGAGTGGTATCACGATTGCCCGGACATAACCCTTCGTCATGCACTGGAAGCTATCAGCGGTGCCACTGGCTGCTCGTTGACTCGCTTGCGGGTGGCACGCAGTTCCGGCGTCGAGTCCTCCCGGTCGTACCCCCCCGCTCACGAAGTGCACCCGCTTGGTCCACCCGGCGGGTTCCCGTCCGGCGCGCCAGCTCGCCTGGCGGATGAACCGGGTCTCGGCCAGCTCGTCGGCCGGGAGCGGCCTACCTCGCTCGGCCGGGTCGCTGTGCCGGTCGTAGTGCGCGCGCCAGCACGCGGATCGCAGGCACCGGACGCACGACCACGCGACGGGTCGGGGGTCGGCCCCGCTCATGATGACGATCGTCGTCGTGCGCGCGGTCAGCTCGTGCCCGCGAGGGCACCGGACCGGGAGGGTCAACATGTTGTTGGTCCTCTCGACGGCGCTCGGCTCACGGTGCGTCGCTCGGTTACCTACGTGACYGGCTCCGGCTTCGTGCGAGGGCACCGCCAAGGGTCACGAGTCGCGCTCGGTGCCGGTCCCCGCCTTCTTGGTCGCGCTGCTGCGAGATGTCGTCAAGGGTCGCAAGGCCACCGCGCTCGTCTTCCCCGGCAAGGGCGGGGAGTGGATGACGATGGGGGAGTTCCGTTGGAGGTTCGACCCGGCGGCCATGGCGGCCGGTGTGGACGGTCTCGTGCCTCACGAGCTGTGGCATACAGCGGCGTCCCTGGCGATCCGGTCCGGCGCGGGCATCAAGGTGATTCAGAAGATGTTGGGGCACAAGACGGCCACGCTCACTCTCGACCGGTACGGCCACCTGTTCCCTGACGAGCTGGACGCGCTCGCGACCCGCCTCGACGGCGACTGGACGGCCGCGCTGACGGGCAAGGTCCCCGGCAAGAAGGGCGGCGCGATGACGGCGCTCGATCTTCTCGACGCGCTCGATGCGCTGGAGAATTAGGGCTGCTGCGAGTGACTGCGAGTGAGAACTGACGTACCCCCACGGGGGTACCCGCTCGAAAACCTGCTCTGGTCTGGCCTTACTGGTGCCCTCGGTGAGACTCGAACTCACACTGCACGGGTTTTGAATCCGTTTCCTCTGCCAATTGGGATACGAGGGCTGGTGCGGTTACCCACTCTAGAAGATCGGGTGGCAGGGTCAAGCACCGGTACCCTTCAAAAGGCTTGCGCCACGTTTCCGAGGTGGCCGGCAGTAGAGGAAGGCAACGATGAACGCTCCTGTCACGCAGGGAGAAGGACCCGCCCCACGCCGTGTGGTGGTCGCCGAGGACGAGGTCCTGATCCGCATGGACCTGGTCGAGATGCTCCGCGAGGAGGGCTACGACGTGGTCGGCGAGGCCGGGGACGGCCAGCGCGCCGTCGAGCTCGCCGAGGAGCTGCTGCCCGACCTGGTGATCATGGACGTGAAGATGCCTCGCCGCGACGGGATCGACGCCGCGTCGGAGATCGCCGTGAAACGCATTGCGCCGGTGGTGATCCTGACCGCGTTCAGTCAGCGCGAGCTGGTCGAGCGGGCCCGTGACGCCGGTGCGATGGCGTACCTGGTCAAGCCGTTCTCCAAGGCGGACCTGGTGCCGGCCGTCGAGCTGGCCGTGAGCCGGTTCGCGGAGCTCTCCGCCCTCGAGGCCGAGGTGGTCAACCTGACCGACCGCATCGAGACCCGCAAGCTGGTCGAGCGGGCCAAGAGCGCGCTGATGACCTCGCAGTCGCTGACCGAGCCCGAGGCGTTCAAGTGGATCCAGCGCGCCGCGATGGACGGCCGCACCAGCATGAAGGTCGTCGCGACGGTGATCCTCGATACCCTCGGCGCCGGCTGACCGCTCCTCGGAGCAGAAGCCCGGCCGCGGGAAGCGCCCCGGCGGTCACCGGGGCGTTTCCGGCATGTTTCGTACCTCGCTGCCACGTAATTGTGCGCACGGAAAAGCGAAACGCCGTGGATATTCCATTGTGATGCACGGTGATTCCAGCGGGGATATGTTTTCCCCGGGCTGGCGTGGTCGGCCCCTCCGGCGCGACCGGGGAGCACCTATTTCGGAGGTGGGACGTGCATCGTCGTGCAGCGAAGGGCGCATTGATCGTGGGAGTGGCCGCGACACTGGTGGTCGCGGGATGTAGCAGCAAGTCGACCGACGGCGGATCCTCCGGCGGCACGTCCTCGGATTCCTCCTCGAGCGCACTGAGTATCCAGCCGCAGGTGCTCCTGGACGCCCAGGGCAGCGAGGTGCCCACCGCGGACGTGACCGACGCGGTCAACCCGGCCGGCAGCGGCAACGCGACCTGCTCCGGCGTCACCCTGGCCATGGCGGGGGCGCTCACCGGGCCGAACGCCGCCCTCGGCCAGAACATCCTCTACGGCGCCAAGCTGGCCCTCGACAAGCACAACCAGGCCAACCCGAACTGCCAGGTCGAGATGCGTCAGTTCGACACCGAGGGCGACCCCCAGAAGGCCACCCAGGTGGCCCCGAACATCGTCGGCGACCAGTCCGTCATCGGGCTCCTCGGGCCCGCGTTCTCCGGCGAGACCAAGGCCACCGGCTCGATCTTCAACCAGGCCGGCCTGCCGTTCCTCACCGCGTCGGCCACCAACCCGACCCTCACCGAGAACGGCTGGACCACCTTCTTCCGCGGCCTGGGCAACGACAACAGCCAGGGTTCCGTCGTCGCCAAGTACCTCACCGGCACGCTCGACGCCAAGAAGGTGTGTGTGGTGCAGGACGACACCGACTACGGCGTCGGCCTGGCGAAGGTGGTGACCGCCGAGCTCGGCGCCGCCGCCGACCCCGGCTGCGCGGCCAGCGTGAAGAGCGGCCAGAAGGACTTCTCGGCCACCGTCTCGCAGATCAAGGCGGCCGCCCCGGACGCGATCTGGTACTCCGGCTACTACGCCGAGGCCGCGCCGTTCGTGACCCAGCTGCGCGAGGGCGGCGTCACCGCGACCTTCAGCTCCGGCGACGGCTCCAACGACCCCGAGTTCGTCAAGCAGGCCGGCAGCGCTGCGCAGGACGCCGTCCTGACCTGCCCCTGCATCCCGGCGCCGCCCGCTCTGGCCACCGAGTACCAGGAGTTCAACGGCCAGGCCCCGGGCGTGTACTCGGTGGAGGGCTACGACCTCACCACGATCATGCTCACGGCCATCGACTCCGGCGTGAAGGACCGCGCCGCGATGCTGGAGTTCGTCAAGGCCTACGACGGCCAGGGCGTCGGCAAGCGGTACCAGTGGAACCCGCAGGGCGAGCTGTCGAACGCCCTGATCGAGATCTACAAGGTCAACTGACCCACCGCGACGGTCCGAGAGAGGCCCGATGAGTGCGATCGCCCTCGCCGAGACGGCGACCCTGTACGCCGGCAACATCGACTTCAACGTCGAGGGGCTGACCCGTAGCTTCTGGCAGCTCACCATCGACGGGCTGAGCTACGGCGCCATCTACGCGTTGGTGGCCATCGGGTACACGCTGGTCTACGGGGTGTTGAGGCTGATCAATTTCGCGCACTCCGAGATCTTCATGCTCGGCATGTTCGGTCAGTACGTGGCGCTGGAGCTGATGGGGTTCACCCCCAGCGGCAACGCCTACAACGAGGGGGTCGTCGCGACGGTCGTGTTCCTGGGGCTGGCCATGCTGTTCGGCATGGCTGTCTCCGGGGCCGCGGCCGTCGGCCTCGAACGCGTCGCCTACCGGCCGCTGCGCCGACGCGGCGCGAAGCCGCTGGTGTTCCTGATCACGGCGATCGGGATGTCGTTCGTGCTCCAGGAATTCGTGCACTACGTGCTGCCGAAGATCTGGCCCGGACTCGGCGGCACCAACGCGCAGCAGCCGATCAAACTGGTCCAACCGGTGGAGGTGTTCACGATCGGCGGCGCGGTGGTCACCAACGTGACGGTCGTGATCATCGTGGCGGCGCTGCTGCTCACGCTGCTCACCGACATGATCATCAACCGCACCCGGTTCGGCCGCGGCATCCGCGCGGTCGCGCAGGACCCGGACACCGCGACCCTGATGGGGATCTCGCGGGAGCGGATCATCATGCTGACCTTCCTGCTCGGCGGCGTCCTCGCCGGCGCCGCCGCGCTGCTCTACACCCTGAAGATCCCGTCCGGGATCATCTACAACGGCGGATTCATCCTGGGCATCAAGGCGTTTGCGGCGGCCGTGCTCGGCGGCATCGGCAACCTGCGCGGCGCGCTGCTCGGCGGACTCGCGCTCGGCGTGATGGAGAACTACGGCCAGGTGGTGTTCGGCAGCGAGTGGCGCGACGTGGTCGCGTTCGTGCTGCTCGTGGTGGTGCTGATGTTCCGC
>NZ_JBFUJP010000132.1:0-4280 GCF_056401315.1 Rhodococcus sp. P4_F5
GGACGGTGCGGACAACCTCGGTGGTCCGGTGACGCTGGACGGTTCGGGCAAGGCGTCCATCACGCAGTCGTTCGCCGCGCAGGGTGCGCACAACATCACCGCGGTGTTCTCCGGTGCTGCCGGGTTCATCGCCTCCACGTCGGCCGTGCATGCGGTGACGGTGACGGCTGCSGCTCCGGTCGACGTCRCGACCAGCACGGTTCTGACCCTTCCTGTTGATGTGAAAACTGGTGTGGCCGTTGATCTGTGGGCCGCAGTGAAGGCGCCGAACGGCGACCCGATTCCGTCGGGTGGGCAGGTCACCTTCAAGGACGGTGGCACTGTCATCGGCACCGTGGTGAACGTGGTCGGTGGCGAGGCGAACGTGCGCCACACCTTCACCAGCGCGGGGACGCACACCGTCACGGCGGAGTTCTCCGGCACGACCGGATACCTGGCGTCCGTGTCGCAGTCCGGCACGCTCGAGGTGACGGATCCGGTCGTCACCGACGTTGCCACCACCACCGTGGTGACGCTGCCCGCCACCGCGACGAAGGGGGTTGCGGTGAACCTGGTCGCGACCGTCTCCCCGACTCCGGCCGGCGGCACGGTGCAGTTCATGGACGGCGCCACGCCGATCGGTGCTCCGGTCGGCTTGCTCAATGGCAAGGCGACCCGCTCGTACGCCTTCCCGATCACCGGTGACCGCCACATCACCGCGGTCTACAGCGGTGCCCCGGGGCACCTGGGCTCGACCGCGGAGGTCGGCACGGTCACCGTCGCCGAGGCCAGCACCGGCGGTGGAGGCACCGGCAGCGCAAGTGGTTCGCTGGGGAACATGTTCGGGTCGTCCTGACTCAGGGCACCACGATCTGAGCACTCCGGGTGTGGCCCCTGCCTAATTTCGGCAGGGGCCACACCTGTTTTTGTTGTAAACGGATTCGTTTTTGTTGTAAATGGGATTTTTGGGGGGCTGATGCTTCTGGACTCCGAATTCTTGTTGCCGCGGCGAATGAATTGCAGTCCGGAAATTTTCTCTGTGATTGCGTTTCGCTGCTGGCTCTGGAGCGGGAAGGGTGCAGGTCAGGGCGCTATCTTGGCCCGTGGGGTCGGTGTAGATCGCGTTTGTGGACGGAAATCAATAGAAATAGATCGTCATCGGGCAATCTCTCTGTTATTGGAACCGCGATGCGCTACTTTGAGCTGTGGAGTCCAGTTGGACGGTCGTCTAGGACCGTCCTCGAGAGGGGAACTATGACTAAGAGCAACTCCCGTCGCGTAATCGGTGGGGTGAGCGCGTTCGCGGTAGCGGCCGGGTTCGCGGTCACCGCGGGCGTCGGAATGGCCGCCGCGGGGCCGGGAGCGGTCAGCTGGGTGGACGGCGGCAGCAACTACACCCGCACCATCAGCAACGTGACGCCCGCCGAGGGCGAGATCATCACGGTGTCGACCCAGTTCAAGCGGGCCTCCAGCGACGAGCAGGTCACTGCGATGAAGGACGTCCACCCGGTGTGCCTGACCTTCGTGGGGCTGAAGATCGACGGCACCCCGACGCCGCTCACCAACTCGGATCCGACCTTTGCGCGGGTCGTCGGCAACTGGTGGGTCACCCCCAATCAGCCGCGCACCATGGAGTACTCGTACAAGGTCGGCGCAGACTGTGCCCGCGACGTTCCGTTGAACACGTACATGGACTACTCCGGCAACCTCGGCCAGGGCAACTACCTGAACAAGGGCCCGACGATCTCGGTGACCAAGAACGTCTCGACGACGGTGCTGGACGCGGTTCCCTCGGGTGTGAAGGTGGGCCAGTCGGTTTCGCTGGGCGCGACGGTCACCGGTGGTGTCGACGGCGACCTCGTCGAGTTCTTCGACGGGGCCACGAAGATCGGTCAGGGTCCGTTGGCTGCGGGCAAGGCGACGCTCGCGTGGACGCCTGGGACCGCGGGTGATCGCAGTTTGACGGCGAAGTTCCTGGCTACGGCGAAGGCCGGCGAGTCGGTCTCGGTGGCGCAGAACGTGCCCGTGGCCGCGGCTGCCGACGTGGCCACCGCCACCGTGGTGACCGTGCCCGCCACCGCGACGCAGGACGTTGCGGTGGACCTGGTCGCGACCGTCTCCCCGTCTCCGGCCGGCGGCACGGTGCAGTTCATGGACGGCGGAACGGCGATCGGTGCGCCGGTCGGTGTGGTCGCCGGCAAGGCGACCCTCTCGTACGCCTTCGCGAGCGTTGGTGAGCACCAGATCACCGCGGTCTACAGCGGCGCCCCGGGCCACGCGGGCTCGACCGCGGCGGTCGGCACGGTCACCGTCTCCGAGGCCGGTACCGGCGGCGGCGACACCGGCAGCGCAGGGGGTTCGTTGGGGAACCTGTTCGGGTCGTCCTGATCCAGCGCGCCGCGATCTGACGCAACGTGGGTGTGGCCCCTGCCGAATTTTCGGCAGGGGCCACACCTGTATTTGTTGTGAGTAAATTCGAGTTTGTTGTAGATGGTCTGGGACATCTCCGGGCGCCGATATTCGTTGCGCCTGCGAATGAAATATGGTCCAGAAATCATTCGGTGATTGACTTCCGTTTCCCGTTGCGACCCGGGATCAATAATGCAGTGGCCAGGGTAATCGGCGTTGCGGGCATCCTCGTTCTGGGCGTGTCGGTCGATCGGACTATACGTCTAGTTTCTTTCTGGCAATTCGCCGTGAATGTCCGAGGGCTGCGTTAGCTTTGTTCCGAATGTTCAAGTTGGACGATCGTCCTGGACGGTCGTCCTGAACTTTGAGTGAGAGGGAACCATGGCTCAGAGCGCTGCCCGTCGCAACTTCACAGGATCAGAGGAACGTCCATGACGCATCGAGTAACAAAACGCGGCATCGCCGCAGGCGCGGCCACAGCACTCGCGATCGGCACGCTGACAATCTTCGGCACCAGCGTCGCCAACGCTGCCCCCGTTGTGCGTGACTGGGCCGACGGGAAGACGAGTTTCAACCGCACCATCAGCAACGGCACCCCCGGCGTGGGCGAGACCATCACGGTCACCACCAAGTTTCGGCGAACCGACAACATCACCGAAACCATCGCGTGGATTACGGACGTGAACCCGCCCTGCCTCACCTACGTCCCCGGCTCCGCCAAGATGAACGGCAACCCGATCACTCCCGTGGTCAATCCCAATCGGGGTGGCACACCGCCGACCGGCACGGTCACCGTCAACGGCAGCTGGGCCAACGCGCCGGGCACGAACAACCCCGCCTACAGCGTGGACTACAAGGTCGGCGCCAACTGCGCCCTCGGCACCTCCCTGGTGACCGGCATGGACTACAGCGGCGACCGCGGCGCCGGCTACTACGGGTACGACGGACCCAACATCACGGCCGGCAAGGGCAACCCCGCCACCACACTCGCCCCCGTCACCGGAGCCCGCGTCGGCCAGTCGACCTCCCTGACCGCCAGCGTCACAGGCGGCGGCAGCGCAGCGGGCAACCCCGTCGAGTTCTACGACGGCGCCACCAAGATCGGCCAGGGCAACCTCGATGCCGCCGGCGCGGTCGCCTTCGCGTGGACCCCCTCCACTGCGGGCGGGCATGCCCTGACCGCGAAGTTCCTGGGTACGGCGACGGCGAACCAGTCGGTCTCGGTGGTGCAGAACGTGTCGGTGTCCCCGGCCGACGTGACCACGACGACGTCGGTGACCGGTCCGGCCACCGCGGTCGCGGGCACGGACGTAACCCTGAACGTGCAGGTCTCGCCCGTTCCGTCGGGTGGCACGGTGCAGTTCAAGGACGGCGCCACCAACATCGGTGGCCCGGTCACCCTCGATGCCCAGGGCAAGGGCAGCATCACGCAACAGTTCGCGGCGGCGGGTGCTCGCAGCATCACCGCTGTGTACTCCGGTGCGGGTGAGTTCCAGCCGTCGACTTCGGGTGCTCACAATGTCAACGTCACTCCGGCTGATGTCACCACGACGACGTCGGTGTCGGGTCCGGCGACTGCGGTTGAGGGCACGGATGTGGTTCTGGGCGTGCAGGTTTCGCCGGTTCCGGTCGGTGGCACGGTGCAGTTCAAGAATGGTGCTGCTGACATCGGTGGGCCGGTGAACCTCGATTCCGAGGGCAAGGGTTCCATCACGCAGCAGTTCACGTCGGTCGGTGCGCAGAGCATCACTGCGGTGTACTCCGGTGCGGGTGAGTTCCAGCCGTCGACTTCGGGTGCTCACAATGTCAACGTCACTCCGGCTGATGTCACCACGACGACGTCGGTGTCGGGTCCGGCGACTGCGGTTGAGGGCACGGATGTGGTTCTGGGC
>NZ_JBFUJP010000133.1:0-4046 GCF_056401315.1 Rhodococcus sp. P4_F5
TCAGCACAACACAACCGACCATCGGGGTGCTCGCCCTGCAGGGCGACTTCCGGGAACACCTCGCCGCGCTCGAGGAATCCGGCGCGCCCGCGGTGACGGTGGCGGCGGCGCGCCGAACTCGATGCGGTCGACGGCCTGGTCATCCCCGGCGGTTCATACGTTCGTCCCGTGCCGACAAGTCGCTGCTCTACGACCAGTCCTCACCGTCCGCCGGGTTCGGCCGGGTCCTGACACAGGGCGGATCTTCGACCGGGAGGGTCATCTCGTGGCCGCGGTGGTCCAGGAGGGGCTGACGCGTCTGGTCTACGAGGACTGACCGGCCGACTCGCAACCGGACCCGGCAGATGACCGCGTCGGTCTCTCGGCGCAGCGCACGGTCGAGTTCGTCGCCTCGGTGGTTCGGCAGGATCCGCTGCCAGGCGGTGCCCGGTTCGACCTCGCCGATCACCACAACCACCCGCCGGCCAGCGAAACTGTCGGTGACGTACCGCGTCAGGGTGGGCGCGAGACCGGCGTCGGCGTCGTCGAGGAGGACCAGTCGCACCCCGGGATGCCAGGCCTGCCACGCTGTCGTGAAGGCCCGTGGTGACTCGCCGACCGGGCAGACCCGGACCGCGACCACGTCACTGCCGAGGGACAGCGCGGCCCCGATCGCCTCACGGCTGAGCGCGGAGACCTCCGCGACCGGGACCACGACGACGGTGCCCTCCGCGGCGGGGACGGCGGGCACCTCGCCCAGGTGGAGGTGGTCGCCGATGGCCGAGTACGCGGCGCGCACCCGTTCCATCAGGAAGACCAGCAGCGGCAGGGCGATCACGATCAGCCAGGCGCCTTCGGTGAACTTCATGGCGGTGGTGACCAGGGCGGCCACCGCGGTCAGGCCGGCGCCGAAGCCGTTGAGGGTCGCCCGCCACTGCCAGCCGGCGCCGCGGGTGACCCGCCAGTGCCTGACCAGGCCGACCTGGGCGATGGTGAACCCGACGAAGACGCCGATGGCGAAGAGCGGCACCAGGGCATTCATGCTGCCGCGTGAACCGATTAGCAGGATGCCCGCGAAGACGGCCAGGGCCAGCACACCGTGGCGGTAGACCTGGCGCGGGGAACGCAGCGCGAACCGGTGCGGCAGGCAGTTGTCGTCGGCCAGCAGCCGCATCAGCGTCGGCAGCCCACCGTAGGAGGTGTTCGCGGCCAGGGCGAGCAGGACGACGGTCGCGAACTGCACCACGTAGTAACCGATTCCGTGCCCGAGCGAGGCCTCGGTGAGCTGGGAGAGCACGGTTGTGCCCTCGACCGGGTGCAGCGCGAATTTGCTGATCAGCACTGCGAGCCCGATCAGCATGGTGCCCAACAGGATTCCCAGCGCCACCTCGGCCCGCTGGGCGGTGCGGACCCGCGGTTCCCGGAAGCTCGGTACGGCGTTGGCGATGGCTTCCACGCCGGTCAGGGCGGCGCATCCACTGGAGAACGCCTTCAGGAGCAGCAGCACCCCGACCGTCTGCATGTTGACCGCGACGGCGGTGCCCTCGGCGACGCTCAGCGGTTCGCTGCGTAGCAGCCCCGCGACGATCACCGTGAAGATGCCGACCACGAACACCGCCGTCGGGATCATGAAGGCGCGTGCGCTGCTGGCGATGCCGCGAAGGTTGAGAGCGGTGACGCCCACCAGCACGGTCAGGCAGATCCATACGGTGTAGGGGAGCAGGGCGGGGAATGCCGACGTCAGGGCGGCGACGCCGGCGGCAATGGAGACCGCCACGTTGAGGATGTAGTCGATCACCAGGGACGCGGCAGCGACGAGCCCCGTGCGCTGACCCAGCCGCGCACGGGCCACCGCATAGGCGCCGCCGCCGTCCGGGAAGGCCGCGATCAGCTGGCGATAGGACGCCACGAGGACGGCGAGCAGTGCCGCGATCGCGAGCGTGACCGGGAGGGTGAACCCGAGTCCCGCGCCGCCCGCGGCGGCGAGCACCAGGACGATGGCCTCCGGCCCGTAGGACACCGACGCCATCGCGTCCAGCGACAGGCCGGCCAGACCGGTCGACACCGAGAGTCTGCGCCTGTCGGTGGTCGTCGACGTGCGGCCGGGCCGGGGCGTCCGGATGAGCAGTGTGTTGGTCACGGGTGCGAGTGTGGACGCGAATCTCGTCGTCGCCCGCGGCCCTGACGATTCCCTGACGGGGCGCGCCGCCATCTTGGCGCGGTGGGTGCGAGGGCCGCGGCGGGCGTTCCTCCGCCCGTCGGCGCCGCCGCGGGCATCCGTATCCTCGTTGCGTGCAGACGAGACGAATTCTGGAACTGACGCTGGGCGGCGCCGCGCTGGTCGCGGTGGCCGTTGCGGTGGGCAAGTCGCTCGGGTCGTCGGGTGGTGACACGGCGCCGTCCGACGCCGCCGCGGCCGCCCCGACCGTCGACGGCGCCCTGCGCTGGACCACCGACACCTTCTTGCCGGTGCCCACCGACGCGCCGGTGCCGCCCCAGCGCCTGCTGCCGGTGGGGGTGCCCCAGCAGTGACCGTCGTCAGCAGTCCCGAGATCGAGGAATCAGTGTCCATCACGTCAACGACAGGCGAATCAGTCATCAGCACAACACAACCGACCATCGGGGTGCTCGCCCTGCAGGGCGACTTCCGGGAACACCTCGCCGCGCTCGAGGCCTCCGGCGCGCACGCGGTGACGGTGCGCCGGCGCGCCGAGCTCGACGCGGTCGACGGCCTGGTCATCCCCGGCGGCGAGTCCACCACGATGAGCCGGCTGCTCACCGTATTCGACCTGCTCGAGCCGTTGCGGGCCCGGCTGCGCGACGGGATGCCGGCCTACGGCTCCTGCGCGGGCATGATCCTGCTGGCCAGCGAGGTCCTCGACACCCGRCCCGACGCGCACTGCCTGTCGGGGCTCGACATCACGGTGCGGCGCAATGCCTTCGGGCGTCAGGTCGACTCCTTCGAGGAGGACCTCGACTTCGCGGGCATCGACGGCGACGCCATGCGCGCGGTGTTCATCCGCGCACCCTGGGTTGAACGGGTCGGGGAGGGCGTCGAGGTGCTGGCCACGGTGCCCGAGGGACCCGCCGCCGGACGCATCGTGGCGGTCCGTCAGGGGGCCGTCATGGCGACGTCATTCCACCCGGAAGTGACCGGCGACAGGCGGGTCCACCAGCTCTTTGTCGACATGGTGCGGGGAGTGGCGGCCACGCGCGCGTAAACTCAGCGGTACTGTGTGCTCCCCGCTGCAGCGTGCACCGCTGCGGCGTGCGCATCTACGAACGGGAAGAGGGAACTACGCATGAGCGGCCACTCCAAATGGGCCACCACCAAGCACAAGAAGGCCGCGATCGACGCCAAACGCGGTAAGTCCTTCGCGAAGCTTGTCAAGAACATCGAGGTGGCGGCGCGTACGGGTGGCGGCGATCCTGCGGGAAACCCGACCCTGTACGACGCCATCCAGAAGGCGAAGAAGAGCTCCGTCCCCAACGACAACATCGAGCGTGCGCGCAAGCGCGGTGCCGGTGAAGAGGCGGGCGGCGCCGACTGGCAGACGATCATGTACGAGGGCTACGGCCCCAACGGCGTGGCGCTGCTGGTCGAGTGCCTCACCGACAACCGCAACCGCGCGGCCGGCGAGGTCCGCACCGCGATGACCCGCAACGGCGGCAACCTCGCGGACCCGGGTTCGGTGTCCTACCTGTTCAGCCGCAAGGGTGTCGTCATCCTCGAGAAGGCGGGCCGCAGCGAGGACGAGATCCTCGAGGTGGTCCTCGAGGCCGGCGCTGAGGAGATCAACGACCTCGGTGACACCTTCGAGATCGTCTCCGAGGCAGCCGATCTCATCCCCGTGCGCACCGCGCTCGTGGAGGCCGGCATCGACTACGAGTCCGCCGACCCGGACTTCCGCGCCTCCGTCGAGGTCCCGGTGGACGCCGACGGCGCGCGCAAGGTCTTCAAGCTGGTCGACGCGCTCGAGGACTCCGACGACGTGCAGAACGTGTACACCAACGTCGACCTGTCCGACGAGGTCCTGGCCGAGCTCGACGCCTGACCGCCGGTCGCG
>NZ_JBFUJP010000134.1:0-3975 GCF_056401315.1 Rhodococcus sp. P4_F5
GACGCTACGACGGCTGTTCAGACGTCCGGCCGCCGACGCTACGACGGCTGTTCAGACGTCCGGCCGCCGCGGGACTACCGCCGCAGAAGACACGCAACCATGCCCTGGGCCGGACCCGTCTCCGCTGCCGTCGCCGCGCGCATCTCCTGCGACGCACAGGTCACCGCGATCTTCGTCGACCGAGAAGGCAACCCCCTCGACGTCGGCGTCACCACCCGCATCATCTCCCCGAAACTACGGAAAGCCCTGGTGGCCAGGGACTGCGGCTGCGCGTTCCCCGGCTGCGGCCGCCCCGCCGCGTGGACCGACGCCCACCACATTTGTCATTGGTCCAAGGGCGGACCGACCGCGCTGTCGAACCTCGTGCTGCTCTGCAAGAAGCACCACACGATCATCCACAAGAACCACTGGGCCGTGCAGATCGAATCGGATGGGTTCCCGTGGTTCACCCCACCCGCCTGGGTGGACCCGGCGCGAAGACCCCGGCCGGCTCACAACCGGCGCGTGATCCACGGGGCCTGACCAGGCACAGGCCTGAACACTCACCCACAACCAGACCGGTTGTGGCCGAGACCCACTCGGCCGCAACCGGTCTGCGCCGCGTCACGCGGCCGTCAGCACCAGTGGGCCGTCCGCCGTGATCGCGACCGTGTGCTCGCTGTGCGCCGCCCGTTCCCCGCCGAGCGTCCGCAGCGTCCACCCGTCCCGATCGTGTCGGTAGTCGTCGCTGCCGCCGCGGATGAGCATCGGTTCCAGTGCGAGCACCATTCCGGCACGCAGCTTCATGCCACGACCGGCCCTGCCCTCGTTCGGCACGTGCGGTTCCTCGTGCATGGCCCGGCCGATCCCGTGACCGCCGTGGTCCGCGAGCACGCCGTACCCCCGCGACCGGGCGAAGCTCCCGATGGCCTCGGCGATGTCGCCGATCCGGTTCCCCACCCGCGCGGCCTCGATACCCCGGGCCAGCGCCTCCTCGGTTGCCACGATAAGCCGCAGGTCCTCGGGATCGGCGGCGCCCACGACGAAGCTGACGGCCGAGTCGCCGCACCAGCCGTCGAGGTAGGCGCCGCAGTCCAGACTCACCAGGTCACCGTCGGCCAGCCGGTAGTCGGACGGGATCCCGTGTACCACAGCATCGTTCACGCTCGCACACACGACGCCGGGAAACGGGGTCGGGGCCCAGTCGGGGTGGTAGCCGAGGAAGGCGGGGGTTCCGCCGGCCGCCCGGATCACCGCCGCCGCGGCGGCATCGAGTTCGCTCACGCGGACCCCCACCTCCGCCACCCCCCGGGCCGCGGCCAACGCCTCCGCGACCACCCGGCCCGCGGCCCTCATCGAGCTCACCTCGCCCTCGGTCTTGATCTCGACCATCCGTTTCAGCGCCTTCCCGTCGACAACCATCAGACCAATAACTATACCGGTATTACTATAGGCAACTATGGTGCGCGTACCGCTCACGGCGGAGGAACTCGAACGGGGCCGACGACTCGGCGAACTGCTGCGCGAGGCCCGCGGCGGGGCCAGCATGGTCGAAGTCGCGCTCACCGCCGGGATCTCCGTCGAGACGCTGCGCAAGATCGAGACCGGCCGCATCGCGACACCGGCCTTCTTCACCATCGCCGCCGTGGCCGAGGTGCTCGGGCTGTCGCTGGACAGCGTGGCCGAGGCGCTCGCCGTGCCGTCGCCGGAGCGCGAAGCCGCATCCTGACGCGGACCGCCCACCGGACCTGACACAGTCAGCCCACAGGGTTCGCCCGTACCGTCAACGGGTCCCGCGAGCGTCGTGGGCGCAATCTCGGACAGGAGCGTGGATGACTTCGGTGCAGACAACAGGCGATCTGACCCCGGGGCCGTCGACCCTCACGCCGGCCACCACCGCGGCCGCCCCGGCACCCAGCCGTCTGCGCCTGCGCAGGCCGGACCTCCTCGCGGCGCTCGGGTTCACCGCGGTCGCGGTGTACGTCCTGGAACAGCAGTGGCGCTCACCGACCAGCGGCTACCTCGTCGGCAGCGGCCAGGACCAGCGAATGTGGGAATGGTTCTTCGCCGTCGCCGCACACTCGGTCACCCAGTTCCAGAATCCGCTCGGCACCGTACTGCAGAACTACCCGCAGGGCGTGAACCTGATGGCCAACACGGCCATGTTCGGCGTCAGCCTGCCGCTCGCACCAGTCACCCTGCTGTTCGGCCCGACGTTCACCTGGACGCTGGTCCTCACCGCCGGGCTCGCCGGCACCGCCTTCGCCTGGTACTGGCTGCTGTCCCGGTACGTCGTCGAGTCGACGGCGGCGGCGGTGATCGGCGGCCTGTTCTGCGGATTCGCCCCCGCGATGATCTCGCACGCCAACGGCCACCCCAACTTCGTCGCCATGGGCCTGCTGCCGCTGATCCTGGCCTGCGTGGTCGCCCTGGCCCGCGGCGCCGGCCCGCGCACCACGGTCCTGCTCGGCGTGCTGGTCGCGGCGCAGATCCTGCTCGGCGAGGAACCCCTGCTGATCCTCGCGATCGGCTTCGGCATCTTCACCGTGGCGTACCTCGCCGCACACCCCCGCCAGGCGCTGCCCACGATCCGGACCGCACTCAAACCCCTGCTGGTCGCCGCCGCGATCGCGCTCGCGATCACCGCGATCCCGCTGTGGTGGCAGTTCTTCGGGCCGCAGAGCTACGAGTTCATCGACCACGGGCCGATGGGCAACGACCTCAAGGCGCTGCTGCAGTTCCCCGCCCAGTCCGTCGGCGGACAACTCAGCCCGGGCCAGGACGTCGCCATCAACCCCACCGAGCACAACGCCTACTTCGGCTGGCCGCTGCTCGCGCTGGTCACCGGCGCCGCGGTCTGGCTGCGACGCTCGCCGACGGCCCGGGCGGCGGCGATCACCACCGCGGTCATGTGCCTGCTCTCCCTCGGTGCCGAGCTGACGGTCGGCCGCGGCAGCACCGGGATCGACCTGCCCTGGAGCTGGCTCGAGCGGGTGCCGCTGCTCGAGTCCGTGCTCGAGACGCGGTTCGCGATGGGCGCGATCCCCGCGATCGCGGTACTGCTGGCGCTGGCCACCGAGCGGGCCCTGCGGCAGCGGGCCGCCCTCGTGCCGTGGCTGCTGCTCCTGCTGGTCGCGCTGCTGCCCCTCACCCCGACGCCGCTGCCCTCCGTCGACCGGGCCCCGGCCCCGGAGTTCTTCGCCGACGGCACCTGGCGTGACTACGTCTCCTCCGGCTCGGTCGTCACCGTCCCGCTGCCCCGGCCCGAGGACGCCCGCGCCCTGACCTGGCAGATCGAAGCCGACTTCGGCTTCCCCCTGGCGGGCGGCTACTTCGTCGGCCCGGTCGGCCCCGAGAAGAAGGCCAAGTACGGACCCGACGACCGCCCGACCGCGCTGCTGCTGGCGCAGACCCAGAAGACCGGTGTGGTGCCCACGGTGACCGACGCGGAGCGCAGGCAGGCCGTCGCCGACCTGCGGTTCTGGCGGGCGGACGTGATGGTCCTGCCGCACGGCAGCAACGAGGCCGCGCTCCGTCAGACCGTCCAGCGGCTGCTCGGCGACCCCGGCCACCAGGCCGGCGACGTCTGGGTCTGGGACGTCCGCGGCCTGGTCGCCGGCACCCGGTGACCCCCGGCCTCCCCACCCCACCCGCTAGGGGAAGACATAGGGACAGGGGGATGTCCGACTGCCCCCTAATCGGCCCCTAACTTGCGGTCGATCCRTCGACTCCGGCCGTCGCCACTCGGTCCAATGGCCTCCGACACCAGCCGGTGTCGACCAACGATCACGTGACACGCAGGAGCGCCTATGTCCTTCTCCGCAATCTTCTCGGCCCTGATCTCGGCGATGCTCGGCGGCGACCTCGGCGCCGGCTCCACCGGCAATGCGGGCGGCGGCGCGACCGGCGGCGCCGGTGGCGGCGGCGGATTCAACTTCGACTCCTGATCTCGGCGGACGCGGGTCAGGGCCCGCTCCCTCGCATCGGCCCTGACCC
>NZ_JBFUJP010000135.1:0-3869 GCF_056401315.1 Rhodococcus sp. P4_F5
GGCTGCGGCCGCGCCTGGTGGTTCAGGTAGCGCCGGCCGGCCGCGATCGCGAGGACGACGAGCGCCGTCACCAGCATCAGGGGAAAGCGGTTGACCAACGGGAGTGCGGTGTTGAAGATCAGGTCCTTCATGCCGCCGCCGGTGCCGGGGGTGAGGCTCTGGTACGCGAGCGGCACGCCGACGACCAGGATCAGCGGCGGCTGGACGGCGGCGGCGAACAGTCCGCGACTGCGGACCGCGAGTGCCGCCCCGACACAGCCGAGGAAGTAGAAGACCGCGAACGCCGACGTCAGCTCTGTCCCGCGCATGGCGTCGAGGAGAAACCCGACAAATGTGGCGCCCACCGCGATGAGAACCGCGCCCCAGGCCGGGACGCCGGGGACCGTTGGGAGAATTGACCGCACATCGAGCGGCACCCCAGAGCGAGCACGTTGGGTTGCTGACACCCTACGAGACTAGCGGTTCACGACCCGATCGCCTCGTTGGCGGGACCGTGCGCGTGCCCGAGATCGGTGAGGCCGACCGTCCGTGGCCAGGAATCGATACGGCTGACCTCCGGTACTTCGCCGTCGCCGACCTCCAGGTCGTGAAGCTTGCGTGCGGTCACCGCGACCCGCGTCTCCATCGACGCGGCGGTGAGGTTGAACGACTCGACCGCCTTGCCGAGCTGCGAACCGAGCCGGTCCAGGTGGTTTCCGACGATGCCGAGCCGGCCGTACAGCTCACGGCCGAGTCGGTGGATGGTGTCGGCCTCGCGTGAGAGCGTCTCCTGTCGCCAGGTGTGCGCGATGGTCCGCAGAAGTGCCACCAGGGTGGTCGGCGTCGCGAGGATCACATTCTTCGCGAAGGCGTGCTCGAGCAGTCCGGAGTCGGCGGTCAGCGCGGCGTCGAGGAACGAGTCTCCGGGCACGAACAGCACCACGAACTCGGGAGTGGGGTCGAACGACGCCCAGTAGGCCTTGGCGGAGAGTTGGTCCACGTGGGTGCGCAGCTGTCGGGCATGGCGCACCAGGTGCGTGTCCCGGGTCGAGACGTCCTCCTCCTGTGCCGCGTCGAGGAACGCGGCCAACGGGACCTTCGCGTCCACCACGATGTTCTTCCCGCCGGCCAGCCGCACCACCAGGTCCGGCCGCACGCCCTCCTCACTCACCTGGGTCTCGAAGTCGCAGTGCTTGACCATCCCGGCAAGCTCCACCACCCGTTCGAGCTGGATCTCGCCCCACCGGCCCCGGACCTGGGGTGCGCGCAGCGCGGTCACCAGCTGGCCGGTCTGGGTGGTCAGCAACTGAGAGGCCCGGCGCATCCCGGCGACCTGCTCGGTGAGACCGGCGTAGGCGTGCACCCGGCTGCGCTCGACCTGCTGCACCTGCACGGACAGGGCGTCGACGGCGTCGTGCAGCGGCCCGACCAGGTGCGCGACCTGCTCGCCCACCGCCCCGGACGTGCGTCGGGCCGCGTCCTCGTTCACCGACGCGAGGGACTGCCGGAGCAACTTCTCGTTGTCACGGAGCGCGGCGAGTTGAGCCTCCGCGCGCGCGGCGTGCTGGCCGGTCCGGGAGGCGTGCCAGAGCCAGCCGACCGCGATGCCGAGGCAGAGCGAGACGAGGAGTCCGAAGCCGGTGACGGGTTCCATGCCGAGATAGTGCACGAGGGCACCGACATGCCTCCGGCGGTCGGGAAGAGGTGCACGTCAATGGGCCTGTCGGTGGGGTGAACTACGGTCGGCGCATGCGAATCCTGCACACCTCCGACTGGCACATCGGGCGCACCTTCCACGGGGTGGACCTGCTGGCCGACCAGGCACTGGTGCTCGACGCCGTCGCCGGCGTGGTCGCCGAGCACGCCGTCGACGTCGTGGTGGTGCCGGGGGACGTCTACGACCGGGCCATCCCCAGCGCGGATGCGGTCACCGTGTGCAACAAGGGCTTCGAGGCGATCCGTGCGGCGGGTGCGGTGATCGTCGCGACCTCCGGGAACCACGACTCCCCGGCCCGGCTCGGCGCCGGCGCGGCCTTCTCGGCGGCGGGCGGACTGCACCTGATGACCCGGGTGTCGGAGGTGGACCGGCCGGTGGTGCTCGAGGACGAGCACGGTCCGGTCGCGTTCTACGGGATCCCGTACCTCGAACCGGAGGCCACCCGCGCCGAACTGGGGGTGCCGTCGGCGCGATCGCACGCCGCGATCCTCGATGCGGCGATGACGCGGATCAGGACGGAGCTGGGCGGCCGCGCCGTCGACGGCACGCCGCCGCGCGCGGTCCTGCTCGCGCACGCGTTCGTGGTCGGTGCCGAGTCCACCGGCTCGGAGAGGTCCATCTCGGTCGGCGGGGTGGAGACCGTCGCCGCCTCGGCGTTCGACGGGGTCGACTACGTCGCGCTCGGCCACCTGCACTCGCCGCAGACCCTCACCGACCGGGTCCGCTACTCCGGTTCCCCGCTGCCGTACTCGTTCGGGGAGCGCTCGCACCGCAAGGCGGTGTGGATCGTCGACCTCGACGCGGACGGCCTGCGCGAGGTGGTCCGGCACGACCTGCCGGTGGTGCGCGGACTCAGCCAGCTCACCGGCACCGTCGAGGAGTTGCTCACCGGGGACCAGTTCGCGGCGGCCGAGGCAGACTACGTGTCCGCGGTCCTCACAGACCCGGTCCGTCCGCAGGACGCCATGCGCACGCTGCGCGAGCGCTTCCCGCACATGGTGCACCTCGAGTGGAACCGGCCGGAGGGCGTGACCGACCTGCGGTACCGGGAGAAGGTGCGCGGCCGCACCGACGCCCAGATCGCGACCAGTTTCCTGACCGACATGCGCAGCGAGCCCACTTCGGGGGAGACCCGACTGCTGGAGCAGGCGTTGAGCTTTGCGGTCCGGGAACCGGAGAATGCGGCCGTCGCCGCGGAGGACATCGCATGAGACTGCACGAGCTGGAGATCTCGGCGTTCGGCCCGTTCGGCGACACCGCGACCGTGAATTTCGACGCGCTCGGCGCCGACGGGCTGTTCCTGTTGCACGGCCAGACCGGTGCCGGCAAGACGACGGTGCTCGACGCGGTGGCCTTCGCGCTGTACGGCACCGTCCCCGGCGCACGCCAGCAGGGCAAGCGCCTGCTGTCCGATCATGCCGCGCCCGGTGCGGTGCCGAAGGTGGTGCTCGAGGCCACCATCGGCGGCCGCCGCCTGCGGTTGACCCGCAGCCCCGAGTACCAGCGACCGAAGCTGCGCGGTACCGGCACCACCAAGGAGAACGCGAAGGCCACGCTCGAGTGGCTGGACGGGCACGGCCAGAACCTGACCCGGCTCGACGAGATCGGCGAGGCCGTAGGCCGACTGCTCGGGATGAGCTCCGACCAGTTCTTCCAGGTGGTGCTCCTGCCCCAGGGCGATTTCGCGCGGTTCCTGCGAGCGGACACCGACGAGCGGGGAACTCTGCTCGAGCGGCTCTTCGACACCTCCCGTTTCGGGACCGTCGAGGACTGGTTCGTCACGCGGCGCCGGGAGAGCGCCGCCAAACTCGAGGCGAGCCGAAAGTCGGTGGATCTCATGGTCGCCCGGGTCTCGACGGCCGCGGGCATCGAGGCGGGCGCGGACGCGGAGCCCCTGGTGTGGGCACGCAAGCTCGAGGCCGACGCCGCGGACGTTTCGGCCCGCGCGCTGCTGGAACTGGCCGACGCGGAGGCGCTCGCCTCCCGCGCCGCCGCCGAGCTCGCCGAGGCCAGACGGGTGCAGCGTCTGCAGCAGCGGGCCGCCCAGGCGCGGGCGGAACTCGCCGCCCACCAGCAGGCGACGCCGGTCCGTGAGGCCCTGGCCGACGAACTCGGCCGGGCCCAGCGTGCCGCGCCCGTCGCGGCCCTGCGCGCCGAGGCGAAGGCCGCGGCC
>NZ_JBFUJP010000136.1:0-5043 GCF_056401315.1 Rhodococcus sp. P4_F5
CCGCCGCGGCCGCCGGCGAGGCTGCCGGCGAGGCTGCCGGCGACACCCGCCGCGGCCTGCCCGACCGCGCCGTCCTGATCGGGGTCGGGGTCGCGGTCGCCGTGGTCGCCGCCGCGGCCGCCCTCGGGTTCGCCCTGATACCCCGCGGCGCCGCCGAGACACCCCTCCCGCGCATCGCCCCCGTGTCGACCACCGCCGCGGCCGTCACGACCACCACCCCGCCGCGGCCGAGCCCCACCCTCACCTCGGCGCTGCCGTTCCCCACCGTGGACGCCACCACGACCACCGTCGCGCCGACCACCACCACCACGACGACGGCCCCGCTTCCGCCGGTCGAAATCACCACCACCGTCGTCACCACGCTGCCGCCGACCACCACGAGGACGACCACCACCACGACGGCGCCGCCGACGACCACCACGACCACCAAACCCACCACCAAGACGACGACCACCACCACGACCACCACCGAACCGCCGGAACCGACCTGCAAGCCCGCCGACGAACCCTGCACGGCTACCACCCCCGAATAGCCGAGAAATTGCCGAAATCGCGTTGAGCTGCGGTTTCGGCATCCTCTTCGGCCTCGTGCCGTACTGTGGAGCGCTGACCTACCGTCCGCTCGCAACGAAGGGTTTTCATGCGTCTCCGGCTGGCACTACGTGCCGCAATCCTGGCCTCTGCCACGCTCCTCCCGGTCACCGCGATCGCCCAGGCAGCGCCGGACGAACCCCCCTCGACACAGGCCCAGCAACTGCCCGCGGAGCTCGTCGACGCCATCTCCCGGGACCTCGGGCTGACACCGGAGCAGTACCTCGACCGCGCGGAGCTCGCCCAGCGGCTCGGCAGCTACGCGGACGGACTGCGCCAGGCTCGCCCCGACACCTACGCCGGCTCCTGGATCGGCCGCGACGGCGTCCCCGTCGTCGCGGTCACCACCACCGAGACCGCGCAGCATGTCGCGAACGACGGCTACGCCACCAAGATGGCGGCCGTGTCCGCGAACCACCTCGAGGACTCGCTCGCGCAGCTGAACAAGTGGATCCTCGGCCTGCCCCGGGACGTGTCGTCGCAGATCAACTCGACGTCGATCGACGTGATGGACAACCAGATCGTGATCGACGTGGTGAACAGCCCGATCGGCCGCGCCCTGAACCTGCCGACCCTGCTCGCGCAGCTGAAGGTGGTGCTGAGCCCCGGCGGCGGCGGACCCGTCGATGCCCGCGCGGAGGGCGGCGACACCTACGTCACCTCGGCGGTGCCGCTCGACAAGATCGACGACCCGGCCTCGATCGGCGTCTGCTCGCTCGGGTTCAACGCGGTCGCCTCGGGCGGCCAGGCCTACAACATCAGCGCCGGCCACTGCGACCCGCAGCAGGAGAACCCGAACGCGGGCGCCGCGTCGCCGGTGTACCTGCCCGACTACGGCGACGTCGCCCGCAGCCGCCAGATCGGCAACTTCGCGCACTCCGCCATGGGTGAGCAGGCCGGCGGCCTCGACTACTCGCTGATCAAGCTGAACGACGAGGGCGTTCGCGCGGGCCTCGACCGCCCGGCGGTCCGTGGCGCGAACGGCACCACGGTCACCATCACCGGGACCGCGCGGCCGGTGGTCGGTGCCCCGATCTGCAAGTCCGGTCAGACGTCCACGTTCACCTGCGGCATCGTCGTCGCCGAGAGCGTCGACGCGCCCCTGTTCATGGCGGACGGCACCAGCCGCCTGGTCCGCGGCTTCGCTGGTTCCACCTGCACCCTGAGCGGCGACAGCGGCGGCGCGATCCTCAGCGGCACCCGCGCCCTCGGCATCACCAGCGGTTCCAACTCGGGCGGCGCACCCAGCTGCACCGAGGCCAATCTCGTCCTCGCGCCGGACGGCGGAACCGCGAGCATCGGCATCCCGATCGAGAAGATCATCGCCGACGCAAATGCGGCGCTGGGGCAGAACGTGTCGGTGCGCACCGCGCCCTGACGTCAGTCGACTACGCCGACCGGCGCCGATCGCTCGAAATCCTCGACGCGACCGGCGCCGGTCTTTTTCCGCGCGCGGAACTGCAATACCGTCCGCCACCTGGAAAGCTCCCGATTCTCGGTATGCAACCGACCGCTCACCCCATATAGTCGTTGGCATTTGCCTCGGCTGCACCACGGCCGCGGCATACCCGCATGCCCTCGAATCGAAAGGTCCCCATGCGAAGCGTTCGCGCGCGCCGTGCCGCGATGATCGGCTCGGCTGCCTTGCTCCTGCTCGCCCCCACCGCTGCGCTCGCGCAGGCGGCGCCGGCCGAGCCCGCCGCGACTGTCGCTCCCGCCGCGACGCTGCCGCCTGAACTGGTGGCGGCGATCCAGCGCGACCTGGGCCTGACGCCGGAGCAGTACCTGGCGAAGGCCGACGCCGGCCAGCGCCTCGTCGAGTTCGCGGAGGCCATGCGCACGAAGTTCCCGGACTCCTTCGCAGGCGCCTGGCTGGACCCGTCGGGCAACCCGCTGATCGGCCTGGCCGACGGCAAGGGCAAGGACGACGCCCGCAAGGCCGCCGAGGACGAGGGCTACCGGGTCAAGGACCTGCCGCGCAGCGAGCGCACGCTCAGCGACCAGCTGAACAAGGCGCACAACTGGATCGCCACGCTGCCCGCCCCGCTCGCCGGACTGGTCGGCGGCACCGGCGTGGACATCGTCAACAACCAACTGGTGATGCAGGTCAAGAACACCGCTCAGGGCCTGGGCTGGCAGCTGCCGGACTTCCTCAAGGCCGTCGACGTCGTCTTCGTGCCGGACCTCGGTTCGGTGGGTCCGCAGCCGATCGACGCTCCCGGTGGCGCAGCCTCGCAGGGCGGCGACTCGTACGCAGCGGAGAACGCCGCGGGCGCCTTCCGTTGCTCGCTCGGCTTCAACGGCACCGACGGCGGCGGCCGCGTCGTGAACATCTCCGCCGGACACTGCGACCCGAACCGCGGCATGGCCGGCACCGCGAACGCCTCCGTCGCGCTCGACATGCGCGGGCAGGGCGTCTTCGGGGAGCGGTTCGGCACGTTCGCCCGGTCCAACCTCGAGGGCCACGACTTCTCCGTGATCCGGATCGACGACAACGCCGCCGACCGCTTCCGCAACAACCTGGTGCGAGTGCCCGGCGCGGCCCCCGTCGCCATCACCGGCACCGCGGACCCCGTCGTGGGCGCGCCGGTCTGCAAGTCCGGCCTGACCACCGGGTTCACCTGCGGCACCATCAACGGCGTCAACCTGACCGTCGGTGTAGGCGCCAGGACCCTCAACCACGGCTTCTCGTCCAACATCTGCGCCCTGCAGGGCGACAGCGGCGGCGCCATGGTCACCGGCACCCGCGCGCTGGGCATCTCCAGCGCGTCCAACGTCGGCGACATGAAGATGTGTGAGATCGCCCAGGTGATCACCACGGTGCTCGGCGACGCGCCGACGCTGTACGCCACGCCGATCAACGCGATCCTCGCGGACAACCCGGGGCTGTCGGTCCGCACCTTCTGATCCACGCGTCACCCGTACGACACAGGTCGGGGTGAACGGTCCGATCCGGACCGTTCAATCACCAACTGGCGACTGATGATTCGCCAATTTCTGCCCACCGATTTCCGCATCCACCAGGGATCTTCACCGCTTAATGTCGAAGGCATTCGCCGCGGCAAGTCCGCATGCCTCGAACCGGAAGGTCCCATGCGACACGCCCGCGCACGCCGCGCCGCCCTCATCGGCTCAGCCGCCCTGCTCCTGCTCACCCCCACCCTGGCGCACGCCGAACCCGCAACGGCCGCGTCGGCCACAGCACTACCACCCGAACTGGTCACCGCAATCCAACGCGACCTCGGACTGACCGCCGAGCAGTACCTGACGCAGGCCGACACCGGCCAACAACTCGTCGAGTTCGCGAACACTCTGCGCGCGAAGTACCCGGACGCCTTCGCCGGTGCCTGGCTGGACCCGTCGGGCAGCCCGCTGGTCGGTCTCGCCGACGGCGCCGGCAGGGACGACGCCCGCCAGGCGGCCGAACAGCGGGGCTACCGGGTCAAGGACATGCCGAACAGCGAACGCACCCTCGGCGAGCAACTGAACCGCGCCCTCGACTGGGCCGCAGCCCTACCCGCCCCGCTGGCCACGCTGATCGGCGCCGCCGGCATCGACGTGCCCAACAACCACCTGACCATGCAGGTCTCGGACGCCGCGGCCGGCCTCAGCCTGCAGCTGCCGGACTTCCTCACCTCGAGCGACGGGGGCATCGTTCCATTTGCGGACCTCGGCTCAGTAGACTCGTCGCCGATCGACGCACCCGGCGGCCTCGCCGCACAGGGTGGTGACGCCTTCGCCGTGGGGAACCCGCCGGGTCCGAACCGTTGCTCGCTCGGTTTCAACGGCACCGACGCGGCCGGCGACGCGGTCAACATCACCGCCGGACACTGCGTCGCGAACGCCGCGAACGCCGGCACCCCGGACGCCGACATCGTGTACGACCTGAGCAAGGACACCATCCTCGGGGACAGGTTCGGCACGATCGCCCACTCAGTTACCGACGACGTCACCGACTTTGCTGTCATCCGGATTGACGACGACGCCGACCGGTTCCGCAACAACCTGATCCGCGTTCCGGGGGCGAGTCCCCTCGCAATCGACGGCACCGCCGACCCCGTCGTCGGTGCCCCGGTCTGCAAGTCCGGCCGAAGGTCCGGGTACCGGTGCGGCACAATCACCAGCACCGACCTCGTCATCGACCTCGGCTACCGGGTATCGCATACCTTCGCTTCGAATATCTGTTCAATAGGGGGCGACAGCGGCGGCCCCCTCGTCACCGGCACCCGGGCCCTGGGCATCACCAGCATCTCCAATTCCCGAGGCTTGCAGTCCTGCGCGATTATCAAGGTGGACACGTTCCTCCGAGGCGAGGTCCCGACGACGGGCGCGACACCGATCAACGCAATCCTCCGGGACAACCCGGGACTGTCGGTCAACACCCACTGACGCCACGCCGTCACCCATCGACACGGGTCGGGGTGAGCGGTCCGATTTCGGACCGCTCACCCC
>NZ_JBFUJP010000137.1:0-3517 GCF_056401315.1 Rhodococcus sp. P4_F5
CTCCAGCGCGGCACCGAGGCCCGCGGCCAGTCCGCCGTCGAGATCGAGGGCGCCGCCGAGCACGCCGCCCAGGGCGCCACCGAGGTCGAGGCCCCCACCCAGGGCCGCCTCGAGCGCGCCGCCGAGGCCGCCCTCCGCGCCGAGCGCGCCGCCGAGCACGCCGCCCAGCGCGGCACCGACGTCCGTGCCGATGCTGCCGCCGACGCCGAGCGCGCCACCGAGCACCGTGCTCAACGTCGCGCCGAGGTCCGCGCCGCCGCCGAGCAGCGCACCGAGGTCGAGATCCGCCAGGCCACCGGCACCGAGCGCCGCGTCCAGGGCGGTGCCCAGGCCCGCGGTGAGGTCGCCGCCGACGCCGAGGGCGCCGCCCAGCGCCCCGGCCAGTCCGGCACCGAGACCCAGTCCCGCATCCAGGTCGAGGTCGAGGCCGGTGTCCACGAGTCCGCCCAGCACGCCACCGAGGACGCCGCCGAGGTCCGTGCCGATGCTGCCGCCGGCCCCGAGGGCACCGCCGAGGGCCGCGCTGAGCGCGGCGCTCAGGTCCCCGGCCAGGCCGCCCGCGAGACCGCCCGTCAGGGTGCCGCCGAGGTCGACGAGTCCACCGAGACCGGCGTCCAGGCCGCCGCCGAGCAGTCCGGCCAGGTCGACGTCGAGCAGTCCGCCCGCGCCGAGGGCCGCGTCGAGGGCGCCGCCCAGCGTCCCGGTCAGGTCGCCACCGATCCCGAGGGCACCGCCGAGGGCCGCGCCGAGTCCGGCACCGAGGTCCAGGCCGCCGCCGAGCGCAGCCGCGAGGTCCGCGCCCAGGCTGCCGCCCGCGCCGACAGCGGCGCCGAGCACGCCGCCCAGTGCCGCACCGAGGTCGGCGCCGAGCGATCCGCCGACACCCAGGGCCGCGCCGAGCACCGCGCCCAGGTCCAGGGCGCCGCCCAGGTCGGCCAGCCCGCCGAGGTCGATGTCGGTGATGCCGCCGAGCGCCGCGCCGAGGGCCAGCCCGAGGTCGGCGACCACCTCGCCGCCGACGCCGACCGCACCGCCGAGCGCCGCGCTGATCGCGCCGCCGAGGTCGAGGGCGCCTCCGAGGTCGAGTCCGCCGGTCAGGTCGAGCAGTCCGCCGAGGTCGAGGCCAGTGCCGACCGCGGCGTGCAGCGCGGCGCCCAGTGCCACCCCGAGCTCCGCACCGATCGTGCCGCCGATCTCCAGAGCCGCCTGCAGCGCGGCGCTCAGGGCCGCGCCGACCTCGCCGCCGAAGTCGAAGTCGCCGCCGATGCCGCCGCCCAGACCCGCGCCCAGCCCGAGACCGGCACCGGCGCCCAGGCCCAACCCGCCACCGAGACCGCCACCGAGACCGCCGCCGAGTCCCGCGCCGAGCCCGCCACCTAGACCCGCGCCCAGGCCGGCGTCACCGGCGGCGCCGAGGCCCGCGCCCAGGATGCTGGTCAGCGCGCCGCCGCCGCCGGCGAACAGCCCCGACTCGGCGACCATCGGAGCCACCGCCGCGATGTCCGCCTGGCAGACGCCGCCGAGCCCGGCCGCCGCGAGCACGCCGTCCGGGTTGGCGCAGTACGCCGCACGGGCCTCGTCGTCGCGCAGCAGGCTGAGGATGAAGTCGAGAAGCGCGTTGGTGGCCATGTCGGTCTCCTGGTGGTCGGCGCGGGCCGGCAGTGCACCCACGAAAGTTCAATGCACTCGACGCTATGGACCCCGGACGCCCGGCCCAACGGGGCGAACTCCCCCCGTCTCCGCCGACGCCCAGGGGTAGGGGGAATAGGGGATCTCCCGCGCATAGGGGAAATGCCCCTCATCTGCGGATTCTCCGGTGAAATCCGGTAACAGAACCGGTCCGCGCGACGACAGTGACATAGACAGCGGTTCCCAATTCACCGCATCTGCGAGCACAGGAGAATGACGATGTCGGTAGGACTCGGCCTCACGGTTGGCTCCGTCGGTTCGGTCGCCGCGACCGACGATGTGGCGATCGCCGGCGGGCGGACCACGATCGCCACGGACTCGACGTTGACGCTGCCCGCCGACGGGTCGTCGCCCGTGCTGGCGCTGACCGCGCCGGGCGAGTCACCCTGCCCGGGCGTCACCGTGTCCGGCTTCGCCTCCCGCGTCGGCGACCCCGTTGCGCTGGTCGCCGAGGACGGGTCGACGCACACCGGCGAGGACCTCGTCGCCGCCGCCATGCGCGGCCTCGTCGACGTCGCAACCACGACGCTCGACGAACCGACGACCGTGGTCGCGGCCCACCCCGCGGTGTGGCACGACTACCCGGTCGACGCGCTGCGCCGCGCACTCGACCGCGCCGGCCTGCCCGACGTCACCCTGGTCTCCGAGCCCGAGGCCGCGGTCACGTGGCTGCGCCGGAACCGGCCGTCCGTCGACAACGGGCCGGTGCTGGTCTACGACCTCGGTGGCAGTGGCCTCGACGTGACGCTGGTCGGCGGCGGCGACCAGCCCCGGATCCTCGGCCGCGCGCTGCGGACCGAGGACATCTCCGGCGCCGAGTTCGACCATCTGACGCTGCGCTACGTCATGGATGGCGCCGTCGACGACCCCACCGAGCTCGACCCGATGAACCCCGACACGGTGACCGCGCTGGCCGAGCTGCGGGCGCGCTGCCGGCGGGCGAAGGAGGCGTTGTCCTCGGACACCGAGACGGTGATCGCCGTCGACCTGCCGGGCACCCGACGCGACGTCCGGCTGGTGCGCGAGGAGCTCGAGGACCTGATCCGCGGGCCGCTGGGCGAGTCGCTGGAACTGGTTCGCGAATCGTTGCGCAGCGCGGGCGTCGAGACCTCCGACGTGAGCGCGGTGCTGCTCACCGGCGGCAGCGCGGCCATCCCGCTGGTCGCCGAACTGCTGTCCGCAGACCTGCGCCTGCCCGTCGTCGCGGACGTGGACCCGGCCCAGACCGCGGCGAAGGGTGCGGCGATCCTCGGCACCGCCCTGGCAGCTGCCGCCGTCGCCGCACCCGCGATGGTGGCAGCCGCGGCCGACGAGGACACGGCCACCGCCCCGCTCGGCACCGTCGCCCTCGCCACGACCAGCGCGGTCGTGGCCCCGCCTCGGCTCTCCGCGGCTCCCGTCCCGCGGCGGCGTCACGGCGCCGGGTTGACCGCCCCGAAGAAGGCCGCCGTGGTGGGCGCCGCCGTGGCCGCGGTCGCGCTGTTGGCCGCGGGCGGACTCTCCCTCGGTACCCCGTTCGGCACTGGGACTCCGGCACCGGCGAACACCGCGGTCACCGACCACAGCACCCGGAACAAGCCCGCGCAGGCCGGGGTGACGGTGGCCGTCAACCCGGACGGCACCCCCGCCGCCGTCCCGGTGGCCGACGCGGCCGTCTCCGGTCAGTCCGGGGCCGCGGGCGCGACCAACGCCAACCTCCCGGTGGCCGGGCGGACGGGCGGTTCGGCGACCACCGACAACGCGGCCCCCGCAGCGCCGGGTGCCACCGCGGCGCCCGGCGCCCCGGCACCGGCCCCCGCACCGGGTGCCCCCGCGCCCGCACCTGCAC
>NZ_JBFUJP010000138.1:0-3369 GCF_056401315.1 Rhodococcus sp. P4_F5
GCCGGACCTCGAGTGAAGCCGTGGCGGTGAAGTCGTCGGCGGGATCGGTGAGCTTGCCGAGCGACGCCACCGACGACTGCTGTCCGTCCAGGTCTGCCGTGGCGATGCCGGTCAGCCGGGCCGCGACCTTCTGGCCCGGGTTCAGGCCCTGGTCACTGCGGAAGCGCCGGATCTCGGTGACGAGGCGCTGCACGTCCGCGATCCGCTGCGCGGCGACGCCGTCGACGGCCTCGCCGGACGCCTCCGGCCAGCTCGCGACGACGACGGACTCGCCGCCGGCGAGCACCTTCCACAGGCTCTCGGTGACGAACGGCATGACCGGGTGCAGCATCCGCAGCAGCGCGTCCAGCACGTTGCCGAGCACCGCGCGGGTGGCCTCGGCCTGCTCCCCCGCGAACTGCACCTTGGCCAGCTCGAGGTACCAGTCGCAGACCTCGTCCCAGGCGAAGTGGTACAGCGCCTCGCAGGCCTTGCCGAACTCGTACCGGTCGAAGGCGCCGTCGACCTCGGCGCGGACCTGGTCGAGCCGGTCGAGGATCCAGCGGTCCGCGTCGGTGAGTTCGTCGCGGGCCGGCAGCGGGGCCGGTGCGGCGCCGTTCATCAGCGCGAACTTGGTGGCGTTGAACAGCTTGGTGGCGAAGCTGCGGGAGGACTTCGCGTGGTCCTCGCCGACGGACAGGTCGCTGCCCGGGTTGGCGCCGCGGGCCAGCGTGAATCGCAGTGCGTCGGCACCGAATTCGCGCACCCAGTCCAGCGGGTCGATGCCGTTGCCCTTGGACTTCGACATCTTCTTGCCGAACTCGTCGCGGACCAGGCCGTGCAGGAAGACGTCCTTGAACGGCATCTGCGGCCCGGACTTGCCCTCGCCGGCGGTGATCGCCTCGTCCTGCGAGACGAAGGTGCCGAACATCATCATCCGCGCCACCCAGAAGAACAGGATGTCGTAGCCGGTGACGAGAACGCTGGTGGGATAGAACTTCTCGAGCTCCGGGGTCTTGTCCGGCCAGCCCATCGTGGAGAAGGGCCACAGGCCGGAGGAGAACCAGGTGTCGAGGACGTCGGGGTCCTGCGCCCAGCCCTCGGGTGCGGTCTCGTCGGGTCCGACGCAGCGGACCTCGCCGTCCGGGCCGTACCAGATCGGGATGCGGTGGCCCCACCACAGCTGACGCGAGATGCACCAGTCGTGCATGTTGTCGACCCAGCCGAACCAGCGCGGCTCCAGGCTGGCGGGGTGAATCGTGGTGTCGCCGTTGCGGACCGCGTCACCGGCGGCCTTGGCGAGGGTGTCCACCTTGACCCACCACTGCAGCGACAGCCGCGGCTCGATGGACTCACCGCTGCGCTCGGAGTGCCCGACGCTGTGCAGGTACGGACGCTTCTCGGCGACGACGCGGCCCTGCTCGGCCAGCGCCTCGCGGACCTTGACCCGCGCCTCGAACCGGTCCATGCCGTCGAACTGCGTTCCGGTGTCGGCGATCCTGCCGGTCTTGTCCATGATGGTCGGCATCGGCAGGTTGTGCCGCATGCCCATCTCGAAGTCGTTGGGGTCGTGCGCGGGGGTGATCTTCACGGCGCCGGTGCCGAACTCGGGGTCGACGTAGTCGTCGGCGACGATCGGGATCTGGCGGCCGGTGATCGGATGCTCGAGCGTGGTGCCGAGCAGGTGCTTGTAGCGCTCGTCCTCGGGGTGCACGGCGACCGCGGTGTCGCCCAGCATCGTCTCCACGCGCGTGGTGGCGACGATGACGTGCGGCTCGTCGTCGTTCAGGGAGCCGTAGCGCAGCGAGACCAGTTCGCCCTCGACGTCCTCGAACTTGACCTCGATGTCGGAGATGGCGGTCTGCAGCACCGGCGACCAGTTGACCAGCCGCTCGGCGCGGTAGATCAGGCCGGCGTCGTACATCCGCTTGAAGATGGTCTGGACGGCGCGGGAGAGGCCGTCGTCCATGGTGAACCGGTCGCGGCTCCAGTCGACGCCGTCGCCGAGGCTGCGCATCTGGCCGCCGATGGTGCCGCCGGACTCACGCTTCCAGTCCCACACCCGCTCGATGAACGCCTCGCGGCCGAGGTCTTCCTTCTTCTTGCCCTCGGCGGCCAGCTGCTTCTCCACCACGTTCTGGGTGGCGATGCCCGCGTGGTCCATGCCCGGCAGCCACAGCACCTCGAAGCCCTGCATCCGCTTGCGGCGGGAGAGCACGTCCATCAGGGTGTGGTCGAGGGCGTGGCCCATGTGCAGGCTGCCCGTGACGTTCGGGGGCGGCAGCACGATCGAGTAGCCGGGCTTGTCGCTGGCGGGGTCCGGGGTGAAGTAGCCGGCCGCCACCCAGCCCTCGTACAGCTCCTGCTCCACGGTGCTGGGGTCCCAGCTCTTGGGGAGGGCGTCGGCGGCGGTCTTGGGGTCTTGCGGCGCGGCACTGGTCACCCAGTGATTCTAGAGAACGCGGCTACCGCGCCGTCCGCCACATGGTCCACAGCGTCGGACCGCCGCCCGGGAGCACGATCTCGTCGGCCGCCTCGAGGCCGAAGCGCTGGTAGTAGGGCACATTCTCCTGTTTGCCCGACTCCAGTCAGGCGGGGACGTGCTCGCGGTCACAGCGGTCGAGCCGCGAGTTCATCGACGCCCTGCCGCGGCCCGCGCCCCGCGCCGAGGGCAGGGTGCCGATGGTGCTCGGGCACCGGTGCGGCTCCGCCGGATGCACCCGCTCCATCACCTCGGACACGGCCCCGCGGCGCCCCCACGGAAAACCGGTGGCGTCGACCGGCACCGGCGGCCAGACTGACCGGCCATGGAACCTGCCGAGTACGCCGACCACGACGCGGTCGGGCTGCGCGCCCTGATCGCCGCCGGCGAGGTGAGCGCCGCCGAGGTCGAGGCTGCGGCCCGGCGGGCTCTGGAATCGGTGAACCCGGACCTGAACGCGCTGACGCTGCCGCTGTTCGAGCCGGCGCCGACCGCCGACCCCGACGGCCCGCTGGCGGGTGTGCCGCTGGTCGTCAAGGACAGCGGCCCGATGGCCCGCGGGGTGCCGTTCACCCTCGGCAGCCGCGCCCTCCGCGTCGCGGTCGCGGGCGTCGACCACGAACTGATGACCCGGTTCCGGGCGGCGGGACTGGTGACGCTGGGCCAGAGCACCGCACCGGAGTTCGGGCTGAACTTCGCGACCGAGTCCCGGCGGTACGGGCCGACCCGCAACCCGTGGGACCTGCGCCGCGGGGTGGGCGGGTCGAGCGGCGGRGCGGCCGCGCTGGTCGCCGCCGGGGCGGTGCCGCTCGCGCACGCCAACGACGCGGGCGGATCCATTCGGGTGCCGGCGTCGTGCTGCGGGCTGGTCGGCCTGAAGCCGGGGCGCGGGCGCACCCCGTCCGGCC
>NZ_JBFUJP010000139.1:0-3338 GCF_056401315.1 Rhodococcus sp. P4_F5
GCGCATCGCGACCAGCGAGTTGCCGCCCAGAGCGAAGAAATCATCGTCCAGACCCACCCGCTCGAGCCCGAGCAACTCCTCGAACACCGACGCCACCGCCCGCTCGACCCCGGTCACCGGAGCACGGAACTCCGCCACCTCGAACACCGGAGCCGGCAACGCCCTCCGATCCACCTTGCCACTCGAGGTGACCGGCAACTCCTCGAGCACCATCACCTGCGACGGCACCATGTAAGCCGGCAACCGATCCGCCGCCGCCCTGGACACCTCGACGACGTCGACCACGGCCTCGGGAGCCGCCGTCACATAACCGACCAGATGCTGACCCGACGCAGTGCTGACGACCGCCGCCACCGACTGACCCACCGACGGATGCGCCGCCAACGCAGCCTCCACCTCGCCGAGCTCGATCCGCAGACCATGCAACTTCACCTGGAAGTCCGTGCGCCCCAAGAACTCCAGCTCACCCGACGACGTCCAGCGCGCCAGGTCACCGGTCCGGTACACCCGCTCACCACCACCGAACGGATTCGCCACGAACCGCTCCGCCGTCAGATCCGGCCGCGACTCGTAACCGCGGGCCAACTGCACACCCGCCAGGTACAACTCACCCGGCACACCCACCGGAACCGGACGCAGACGCCCGTCGAGCACGAACACCTTCGTGCCCTCGACCGGACCACCGATCGGCACCACCGCCGCATCGGTCTCGGCCGCCTCGCGGCGGGTGACCTGCATCGCCGCCTCGGTCGGACCGTAGAGGTTGTGCACCGCAGCACCGGTGACCCGCCCGAACTCCGCCGCAACAACGGCCGGCAACGGCTCGCCACCGGCGAACACCCGCCGCAACGCCGGGGTCCCCGACTCCGGCAACRCCGCCAACACCATCGGCAGCATCGACGGCACGAACTGCACCGTCGTCACCGACTGCTCCACCATCACCCGCGCCAGATACTGCGGGTCACGATGACCGTCCGCGGTCGCCAGCACCAACCGGGCACCGGCCTGCAGCGGCCAGAAGAACTCCCACACCGACGCATCGAACGTCGCCGGCGTCTTCTGCAGCACCGAATCCCGCTCGCCGAGCCCGTACTCGGCCTGCATCGACACCAACTGGTTCACCGCCGCCGCATGCGTCACCGCGACGCCCTTGGGCCGCCCGGTCGAACCCGAGGTGAACAACACGTACGCCGTGTTCTGCGGACCGAGCACCCCGACCCGATCCGCCGCGGTCACCGGCCGACTGTCGGCCAGATCGATCCCCGCAACATCGACGACCGGGCACCCGAACACAACGTCCGAGGACATACCGGCATCGGCGAGCACCAACAGCGGGTCAGCGGTCTCGACCACGTACCCGATCCGCTCCGCCGGCTGATCCGGATCGACCGGAACATACGCACCACCGGCACGCACCACCGCGTACATCGCGACAACCTGCTCCACCGACCGGCGCATCGCGAGCACCACCCGCGACTCGACCCCGACACCGGCCCCGATCAGATACCGGGCAACCGCATCGACCCGGGCATCGAACTGCCGGTAGGTCAGGGCCATCGACTGGTCGACGATCGCGACCGCGCCCGGAGACCGCACGACCTGATCGGCAAACAACGAATCCAACGTCCCCGCCGGCACCGGCGCGTCGGAACCGTTCCACTCCCGCAGCACCAACTCCCGCTCACCGTCGCCGAGCAGATCGATGTCGCCGACCGGCAACTCGGCGTCGACCGTCACCGCACGCAGGATCCGCAACAAACCGTCGACCATGCGCTCGACGCCCGCGGCGTCGAACAGTGCAGCGGCATAGGTCAGCACACCCGACACACCGTCCGGAGCGCCCTCACCGTCGTAGCGGTCGGCGAACGCGAAGTCCAGATCGAACTTCGCCAACACCACATCGGAATCCACACCCGACACCATGAGCTCACCGAGCTCGAACTCCGGCGACTCGAGATTCTGGAACGAGATCGACACCTGGAACAGAGGCGAGTACGCCTGCGACCGAACCGGATTGAGCACCTCGACAACCCGCTCGAACGGCACGTCCGCATGACCGAACGCACCCAGATCCGTCTCCCGGGTCCGCGCAACAACCTCGTCGAACGAGGCACCACCGTCGACCTCGGTGCGCAGCACCAACGTGTTGACGAACATGCCCACCAGGTCGTCGAGCGCGGCGTCACCACGACCGGCCACCGGCGTTCCGACAACGATGTCACCGGTCCCCGACAACCGCGCCAACAGCACCGACACCGCCGCATGCATCACCATGAACAACGTCGCACCACTGCGCCGAGCCACCGCATCGAGCGCCGCATGCAACTCGGCGTCGATCGTGAACTCTTGCAACGCACCGAGATTCGACATCACGGCCGGACGCGGCCGAGCAGTCGGAAGCTCCAGCACATCCGGAACACCCGCCAGCGCAGCAGTCCAGTAGTCCAGCTGAGCCGACACCAGCGAACCCGGATCCTGCTCGGAACCGAGCACCTCACGCTGCCACAACGTGTAGTCCGCGTACTGCACCGGCAACGGCGCCCACTCCGGCAACCGCCCGGCCCGGCGAGCGGCATACGCCACCATCACATCACGCGTCAACGGCGCCACCGACCAACCATCGGCACTGATGTGATGGACCACCATCGCCAACACGTACTCGACGCCCGACTCCACCTCGTACAAACGGGCCCGCAGCGGAACCTCCGCGGTCACGTCGAACGGCGCCGAGACGAACTCCACCGCCGCACCGGCCACCGACTCCGCATCCACCGACACCGGCGTCAGATCGATCACCGCCTGACCGGCCGGCAACACCACCTGATGACCGGCACCGTCGAAGTCGACATACACCGTGCGCAACACCTCGTGCCGCGCCACCACATCGGCCACCGCAGCACCCAACGCATCGACATCGAGAACACCCGACAACCGCACCACAACCGGAATGTTGTACGCCGACGACGAGGAGTCGAAACGGTTCAGGAACCACATCCGCGACTGCGCAAGCGACAGCGGAATCCGCTCCGGACGCTCCCACACCGTCAACGCGACATGACCACCCGCACCAGCGGACGACGCCAACCGCGCCGCCAACGCCTCGACCGTCGCCGCCTCGAACAGCTCCCGCACCGCGACCCGGGTGTCGAGCGCACTGCCGAGCCGCGCCGCGACCTGCATCGCGACCAGCGAGTTGCCGCCCAGAGCGAAGAAATCATCGTCCAGACCCACCCGCTCGAGCCCGAGCAACTCCTCGAACACCGACGCCACCGCCCGCTCGACCCCGGTCACCGGAGCACGGAACTCCGCCACCTCGAACACCGGAGCCGGCAACGCCC
>NZ_JBFUJP010000140.1:0-3280 GCF_056401315.1 Rhodococcus sp. P4_F5
ACTCCGTCCAAGGTTGAGTTGACCGACGAAGAGATCTTCGCGGGCCATCTCGGCGGCAAGCTCTCTGTCGAGACCACAGCTCCGCTCGACACCCAGCGAGCGCTGTCCATCGCCTACACCCCCGGTGTCGCCCAGGTGAGCCGCGCCATCCACGCCGACGAGTCGCTGGCCGACCGCTACACGTGGACCAGTCGCCTCGTGGTCGTCGTGAGCGACGGCACCGCCGTGCTCGGCCTCGGCGACATCGGCCCGCGCGCGTCGCTGCCGGTCATGGAGGGCAAGTCGGCGTTGTTCAAGAACTTCGCCGGCCTGAACTCGATCCCACTGGTGCTCGACACCACCGATCCCGACGAGATCGTCGAGACCCTCGTCCGGCTGCGCCCGAGCTTCGGCGCCGTCAACCTCGAGGACATCTCGGCCCCGCGCTGCTTCGAGATCGAGAAGCGGGTCATCGAGGCCCTCGACTGCCCCGTCATGCACGACGACCAGCACGGCACCGCGATCGTGGCGCTCGCCGCGCTCAAGGGCGCGGTCAGGGTCCAGAATCGCGACATCACCGCCCTGCGCGTGGTGATCTCGGGCGCCGGGGCGGCGGGTGTCGCCTGCGCGAACATCCTGCTCGCGGCCGGCATCGCCGATGTTACGGTGCTCGACTCCAAGGGCATCGTGTCCAGCGACCGCGGTGACCTGAACGAGATCAAGGTCGACCTCGCCGCCCGCACCAACCCGGCCGGCCGCACCGGTGGCATCGTCGAGGCGCTCGACGGCGCAGACGTGTTCCTCGGCGTGTCCGCGGGCACCGTCCCCGAGGAGATCATCGCGACGATGGCTCCCGAGGCGATCATCTTCGCGATGTCCAACCCGGACCCGGAGATCCACCCGGACATCGCCCGCAAGCACGCCGCGATCGTGGCGACCGGCCGCAGCGACTTCCCGAACCAGATCAACAACGTGCTCGCCTTCCCCGGTGTGTTCAAGGGCGCGCTCGACGCCGGCGCGCGGCGGATCACCGAGGGCATGAAGCTCGCCGCGGCCGAGGCGATCCTGTCCGTCGTCGCCGACGAGCTTGCGGTCGACAAGATCGTGCCCAGCCCGCTCGACCCGCGGGTGGCCCCCGCGGTCGCTGCGGCGGTCGCACAGGCGGCCAAGGACGAGGGCGTCGTGTAGGACGTCCGGGGCGCATCGCGTCGATCGGATCAGCAAAACGCTCGGCCGGGTCTGCCCGGCCGAGCGTTTCTGTGTCGAGGGCAGGCGCTCGTCAGCGCCGTTGCGCGAGTAGAGCCGCAGTGAACGCGTCGAGGTCGGCATTGAGGCGTCGCACTCGCTCGGAGCCGAGTTCCTCGCCCAGCCGACCGTGGAGGTCGTCCAGGATGTCGCGACCTGCGGCGGTGGCCGTTTCACCCGCTTCGGTAAGGGAATGGCCGATGATCCTCCCCCTGCCCGGGCTACGGATGATCAGACCGTCACGTTCCAGGATCGCGGCCATGCTCGTGAGGGACTGTGGCGTCTGCAGCGTCATGTTCGCCAGTGCCGCGCCCGAAACGCCTGGATGGCGCTTGATCGCCGCGAGCACCGTGAATCTCGCGATCGTGAGATCGATCGTCGCCATTTCGTCGTCGACGACACGTAGCGCGAGCTGGGAGACATGCCTGAGTCGGTGATGAAGGTTGTCGAGTCCGGTCGGATCCGGTTGCGAGAGAAGGTCGGACAGATAGTCCGCCACGGTGGCTCCTCGAGGTCGTCTAGTCCTTCGCGGGAGTCTATATCAGGTGGCTTATCAGGGACCTGATATAAAGGCTCCGGCTCAACTTCCGGTTCAGCCGACGACGGAGCGGAGGATGGATCGTTGCGGGCAGAGCAGTTGACCAGCACGGCCCGAGGCCGCATCGGCGCGGATCGCGTCGGCGACGCCGCTGGGAAGCGCTCGAGCATGACCGTGCCCGTCATCGCCTTCTCGGCACTGCTGGGCACGATGATGCAGGCCCTCGTCGTCCCGATGCTGCCGGAGCTACCCGAACTGTTGAACGCATCGTCCAGTGCGACTTCGTGGATGGTGACGGCGATGCTCCTGTCTGGAGCGATCAGCAGTGTGCTGTTCGGCAGTCTCGGTGACCTCTACGGTCAGCGGCGGATGATGGTCATCGCCATGGCCTGCATGGTTGCCGGGTCTGCGATCGGCGCATCGGCGACGACAGTCGGTCCGATGATCGTCGCCCGGGTCCTCCAGGGCGTGACGATGGCGCTGATTCCGCTGGGCATCAGCGCATTGCGCTCGTTCGTGCACGGCGACCGCGTCCTCAAATCCGTCAGCCTGGTCAGCGCGATGGTGGGTGTGGGCGGCGCACTCGGTTTCACCGTGAGCGCTGTGGCCGCCGAGTTCATCGGGCTGCGCGGGCTGTTCGGCGCCTGCGTGGTTCTCGGCCTCCTCGCCCTGGCCGGCATCATCGCCGTCGTGCCTGACACGGCCGGGCGGCCGGACGCGCGAGTCGATGTCGTGGGCGCAGTGGGGCTGAGCATCGGCGTGATCGGCCTCCTGATCGCCCTCAGCAACGGGAACTCGTGGGGATGGGGTTCCGCCGCGACGATCGGCACGCTCGCCGGATCCGCAATCGTGCTCTTGTTGTGGGGGTGGTACGAGTTGCGGATCAGTGCACCGCTCCTCGACTTGCGCACTACCGCGACCCGCCCGATTCTGTTCACGAATCTGGCCACGATCGCGGTCGGAATCGGGATGTACGTGATCCTGCTCGCGCAGCCTCAGTTGATGCAGCTACCGACCCAGACGGGGTTCGGACTGGGTAAGTCCCTCGCCTTCACGGGTCTCTGTGTCGCCCCGAGCGGCCTCGTGTCGCTGACTATGCCGGGCATCGCGGCACGGGTGTCGGAGCGGTTCGGCCCGAAGGTCACGATGGTCGTCGGCGCGATCGGGTTCGCCGCCGGGTATGTGTTTCTCGTCCCGTTCCACGGTCAGCTCTGGCAGTTGATCGCAGCGAGCATGCTCATCATGGGTAGCGTCGCGTTCTGCTTCTCCGCAGCGCCGGCTCTGATTCTCCTGCACGTCGACCGAGCCCAGTCCGGCCAGGCGAACGGAATCAACACTCTCGGACGCTCTCTGGGAACGTCGACATCGAGTGCCGTGACGACGGCCATCCTGACGACGACGCTCATCACCACCGGTTTCGGTGCCGGAGAACTCCCGAGCGAACGCGGCTTCACGACGGCGTTCGTCATCGCCGTCATCGCAGGCGTGTCGGCGGTCGCGTTCGCCGCAGCCATCCCC
>NZ_JBFUJP010000141.1:0-2773 GCF_056401315.1 Rhodococcus sp. P4_F5
GCTCTGCACGCCGGTGACCCACTGCCGTCGCCGTTCGACGACCCGGCCACAGCATCCGCACAGTTCGAGGCCGAGCGTCGACGAGAAGCGCCGGCCGGTGAGCACATCACGAAGGGCGTGTTTGTCATCCACTCGATCGGCGAGTTCGACCCGTTCGACATGGGTCCGATCAGCCGTCCGGCGTTTGCGCTCCCCACGATTTTCGCGGCCGCAAACCCGGACCCGAGGCGGGCTGCGTTCGAGGCGCTCTACGGCGCCTCGGTCACATACCAAGGAGATGTACGCGACCTGCATGGCCAGCTCCGGGCGGCATTCGGGATCGCGCCCGGTCAGCCGTAGCCGGTCAGTCGAAAACAATCATCCCGCGGTGATCTTGGAACGCTCGCCCTCGGAGGTAGAGGACTGCCCCCAGTTCGGTTGTCCCGGCAGCAGATGACGTACCAGGCTCAGCGAAGCCCAAGTCGTGGTGTGACAGTCTCCTTGGTGCCGCTGGCTAGGGCTTCAAAGCTATGGCGGGAGATGCGGTACGTCACGGGGATTGGTCCGATGGGACCTGCTCTACTTCCGTCAATGCGGTTGTGGCCGCGGCTACGACTCGAGTCTTCGACATTCCGCTTCGAGTTCGCTTCGTTCGAGGTGAATGCGCTGCCGTTCCAGAGCGCTGAACCTTCTGACCTGCATCCCGAGGATTGCGGCAGCACCTGTCTCTGTCTCCCCGAGCAATTCCATCACGGCCTGTCGGGCTGCATTGTCATCGGATGCCCCTGCCACCACCGTGATCAGCTCGTCGCGGCGGTCCAGACCGGCCGAAATTGCCGCGACGATTTCAAGTCGTTCATTCACCAATGCCAGGAGCTCTTCGCGGCCGGGAGGTGGATCTTCGCTGCGCTTTGCGCCGTCGCGGTGTTTCCGAGGAAGCTTTCGCCGGTCATAGACTCAGGATGACAGAGGGAAAGGCGGGACTGCCCCCGGTAGCGGCCGAGAGGCTGGTCGCCGAGATGGCTCAAGGAGCGGGAGGCGGTCGCGCACTTCGACCCCCTGCATAACCTGAGCCGGCCAGCCGATTCCCGATGGATACCGCAAAACTCGACCGCCGCGGTATTCTTCAGCGCAAGGTAGCCCCGCGCCCGATGGCGTCGCCCATCGGATCCTCGAGTGCGTGGGGTCTTCACGATGACTGCCGAAACGGCTGATCGCACTCTTGCTGTGTACGTCCCCGGATGGATCCTCGACGACGGCTCGCTCGCACCACCCGCTCGCGGTGACGTCGTCGAAGTCATACTGACCTTCGACCCCACCGACCCAACACACTCACCATGTGGGCAGACCGTGCGGGCAACCGCACGGCCGGTGTTCGGGCACACCCCCTACAGCCACCCTGAGGGCGGACTGAGGTGGCCGCTCGAGGTGATCGGTGACGGATGGTCTGCCGAGTGGTTGTCCGACCGGCCACTGACGGGGCGAGTCGAACTCACCGGGAGACTCTTCGTCGGCATCTCCTGGACATCGTCCGACAATCCCGTCCGGGTTCGCGGCAGGGTTCGACGGGTCCAGCTTGTCGAACAGCGCACCGAACACACCGGCGGCGGGTTGCGCGCAGTGGACGGCACCGAGCGACTGACCGAGATCGAGGCGACCCCGCACCGCTTCTGGTCGAACTGGGACACGCGCTCGACCGAGGATCACTTCGAGGAGGTGGGTGTGCTGCTCGACCTGGACCTCGACGACGTACCGGCCACCGAGGTGGAGTTCGTCGCCGGCGCGGTCTCCGTCGACGGATCCGACGTGTGGGTGATGGACCGGTCGAATCCTGTTCTGCTGCACCTCGATACGGCGGCGACCCCGCCACGGGTCGTCGAGTATCTGTTGCCGCTGACGATCGAGCCGCCGACCGGCCAGTGGACCCGCAAGGTCCACGCCGATCGTGACGGGTGCTGGATCACCTCCCGATACGAGGTGTTCCGGTGCGACCGTGCCGGCGACGGGACGGTGACCATCGAACGCGTCTGCGCCGAGGGCGGTCGCAGTGTCCTCGTCGACGGGCGACTGTTCCTTGTCGGCTCCACGTATCCGATGCTCAGCCTTGACCGCAGGTACGGTGCGGTGCGTGTCGATCCCGATGCCCACCCGGTGCGGATGCTCGACGACGAGCGGCGGCTGGTCCCGGTCGATGATCCGGCCACCGTTGCCCGGGTGACGGCTGAGCCGCGACGTGCCGACAAGGCGAGCGGTGCCGACGGCACGGAATGGGTCGCCGTCGTCGGACTCACCGCGCAGTCACCGGACGGCACGCGCCGGCGAGCCGATCTCGATGCGCGCACTCGTGGCACGGTGCACTGGATTCAGCCGGATCCGTATGCCGATCCGGCGAACGCGGACATCATGGCGAGGATCTCGGTGCCGGTGCCGGTGCCGGGTGTGCGGCAGTCGGACGAGGCGGCGGGTCCGGTCCAGTTGAGGGGGAATCGGCGTCGGAAGCCCGGCAGCGGGTCAAATTGGTGAACGCAGGGTGGGTGGAGGGGTGTTCACCAATGGCGGAGCGTGGTGGGCTGCATGCGGATTGGATAGGTCTACCGGTCGGTAATCACACTTAAGGAGGGCTCCGGATCACACAAATCTGGATGAGTTCCGGCTTGGTCGGCGCTCGAGCGTCGAGGGGCTACTGAAATCACTGCTCGGGTTCGCCGCCGACTGCTGCGTCGTACCAATTCCAGTGATTGGAGATGCATCTCCGCACTGTCAGTGAAAGTCCCAGCGGAGCACACCGTCCTCG
>NZ_JBFUJP010000142.1:0-2588 GCF_056401315.1 Rhodococcus sp. P4_F5
GTCGGTGACGGGTCCGGCTTCCGCTGTTGCGGGTGCGGATGTGGTTCTGAACGTGCAGGTTTCGCCGGCTCCGGCTGGTGGCACGGTGCAGTTCAAGGACGGCGCCACGAACATCGGTGGCCTCGTGAACTTCGATTCCGAGGGCAAGGGTTCCATCACGCAGAAGTTCGCGGCCGGCACGCGCAGCATTACCGCGGTGTACTCGGGTGCGGGTGAGTTCCAGGGGTCCACCTCGGCGGCACACACGGTCACGGTGAGCGCGCCGGTTCCGACCGACGTCGCCACGACCACGACCGCGACCGCCCCGGCGACCGCGACCACCGGCGTGGCCGTCGACCTGTGGGCGAAGGTGAAGGGTCCGAACGGTGATCCCATCCCGTCCGGCGGAACGATCTTCTTCAAGGACGGTGGTGCCCTCATCGGCAAGACCGTGAACGCGGTCAATGGTGAGGCGAAGCTGAGCCACACCTTCACGACCGTCGGAGCGCACACCATCACCGCTGAGTTCGGTGGAACGACCGGCTTCCTGACCTCGGTCTCGCAATCCAGCACGGTCGAGGTGTCGGCCCCCGTCATCACAGACGTGGCCACCACCACGGTGCTGGCCATGCCTGCCACCGCGAAGAACGGGGCCGCGGTGAACCTGGTCGCGACTGTCTCCCCGACTCCGGCCGGTGGAACCGTGCAGTTCATGGACGGCGCCACGCCGCTCGGTGCTCCGGTCGGGTTGCTCGCAGGCAAGGCGACTCGCTCGCAGGCCTTCACCACTGCCGGTGAGCACCAGATCACCGCGATCTACAGTGGCGCCCCGGGCCACCTGGCCTCGACCACAGAGGTCGGCATCATCACCGTCGACGAGCCCGTCGAGGGTGGAAACGGTGCGGGCGGTTCGCTGGGGAACCTGTTCGGTTCTTCCTAGACCGTCAGAACCCCTGACGGAGTGACGTGAGTGTGGCCCCTGCCGGAAGTTCGGCAGGGGCCACACCCGTATTCGCGGCAGGAATCGGGCCATGGCAGAAATGCCCGATTGCGGGTCGAATTCGTCAGCTGAACGAAGTAATTACCGGCCAGCAACAAAGGTAACCGCCCGTCGCGGTCACTGCCTGGGGTGGTGCGGTCCCCGCATGAAATGGCAGTTCAAGGCCACTTTTCTCGAGCTGCGACGCTTCGCTGGGCGGTGCCCCGCCGAACCACCGATCTCGCTCAAATTTCTCCCCGTGATCTGCCCGTGACAATCGGCTTGGTGCGTTACCCTGAGCCGAATCCAAAAAGTTGGACGGGCGTCCTGGATTGTCATCGAGAGGGAAACAATGTCTGTAGGAAACACCCGCCGGGTGATCGGTGGTGTGAGCGCGTTCGCGGTGGCGGCCGGGTTCGCGGTCACCGCCGGCGTCGGGATCGCTGGTGCGGCGCCGGGCTCGATCACCTGGACCGACGGCAGCAGCAAGTTCACCCGCACCATCAGCAATGTGACGCCGGCCGAGGGTGACGTCGTCACGTCGTCGATCAAGTTCGAGAGGACCGGGGGCGTCGTCGAGTACGTCCAGGCGGTCAAGGACTTCCGCCCCGCGTGCATGACGTACGTGGAGGGCTCGGCGAAGGTCGACGGCTCTCCTCGTGGGCTCGAGAGCCAGGGCGCGGACTTCGCGCGGGTCACCGGCAGCTGGGCGGTGTATCCGAACATTGATCCCAAGTCGCACACCTTCGAGTTCTCGTACAAGGTCGGGGCGAACTGCGACCGAGACGTCGCGATGAACACCTGGACGGACTACTCCGGCACGCTGGGCTCCGGCAGCTACCCGAACAAGGGCACGACCRTSACGGTGAGCAAGAACGTCACCACGACGGCGYTSGCCGCGGTGCCKGCGGGKGTGAAGGTGGGYCAGTCGGTTCCGTTGAGCGCGACGGTCACCGGTGGTGTCGACGGCAACGTCGTSGAGTTCTTCGACGGSRCGACGAAGMTCGGYCAGGGYCCGCTGGCGGCGGGCAAGGCGACGTTCGCGTGGACGCCCGCGACAACGGGTGGTCACAGCCTGACGGCGAAGTTCCTGGGGACRGCGAAGGCCAACGAGTCGGTCTCGGCGGCGCAGAACGTTCCGGTGGCCGCGGTGGACGTCGTCACGACGACCTCGGTGACCGGTCCGGCRACGGCGGTCGAGGGCACGGACGTGACGTTGAACGTGCAGGTCTCCCCGGCTCCGTCGGGTGGCACGGTGCAGTTCAAGGACGGCGCCACCAACATCGGTGGCCCGGTCACTCTCGGTGCGGACGGCAAGGGTTCGCTGACGCAGCAGTTCGCCACGGGAGCCCGCAGCATCACTGCGGTGTATGCGGGTACGGGTGAGTTCCTCGCATCCACGTCGGGTGCGCACAACATCAACGTGACGGCTGCGGATGTCGTCACGTCGACGTCGGTGACGGGTCCGGCGACGGCGGTCGAGGGCACGGATGTGACGTTCGACGTACAGGTTTCRCCGGCTCCGGGCGGCGGCACGGTGCAGTTCAAGGACGGTGCGGACAACCTCGGTGGTCCGGTGACGCTGGACGGTTCGGGCAAGGCGTCCATCACGCAGTCGTTCGCCGCGCAG
>NZ_JBFUJP010000143.1:0-2497 GCF_056401315.1 Rhodococcus sp. P4_F5
GCCCCACGACGACGAGATCACCGGGTGGGAACGGCGGCTGGCGGCTTTCGCACGAAACGGGTGAGCCGCGGCGCCGCGGCCGTGCCTACCGTCGGCAGGGACTCGTTGTCGACTGGAAGGAACTCCCCCATGGCCGAGGAACTCCCCGGATCCGTGCTCCCCATCCCGGACCAGCAGTACCAGGGGCCGTTGTTCTTCGACGCCAAGCATCCCGAGGCGAAGCTGCCGCCCATCGAGATGCAGCGACCGCCGAAGGGCGCGCCGAACGTCCTGCTGATCCTGCTCGACGACGTCGGGTTCGGTGCCTCGAGCGCGTTCGGCGGCCCCGTGCACACCCCGACCGCCGAACGACTGGCCGCCGGCGGCCTCAAGTACTCCCGGTTCCACACCACCTCGCTGTGCTCCCCGACCCGCGCCGCCATGCTCACCGGGCGCAACCACCACGCGGTCGGCATGGGGCACATCACCGAGACCGCCACGCCCGCACCGGGTTACCGCTCCACCCGCCCCAATTCGTGCACCCCGTTGGCGGAGATCCTGCGCCAGAACGGCTACAACACAGCGCAGTTCGGCAAGTGCCACGAGGTGCCGGTGTGGGAGTCGGGCCCCACCGGCCCGTTCGACCACTGGCCGGCGTTCAGCGGCTTCGAGCGCTTCTACGGCTTCATCGGCGGCGAGACCAACCAGTGGCAGCCGGCCCTGGTGGACGGCGTCTCCGCGATCCTGCCGCCGGACGACCCGGACTACCACCTGATGCCGGACCTGGCCGACAAGGCCATCGACTACATCAAGCAGCAGCAGGCGCTCACCCCCGACAAGCCGTTCTTCACCTACTTCGCGCCGGGCGCCACGCACACCCCGCACCACGTCCCGAAGGACTGGATCGCCAAGTACAAGGGCAAGTTCGACCAGGGCTGGGACGCGGTCCGCGACGAGACCTTCCGCAAGCAGTTGCAGCTCGGCGTGATCGGCGCCGACTCGGACCTGACCGCGCGCCCCGACGGCATCATGGCCTGGGACGACGTGCCCGCCGAGCGCAAGCCGATCCTGGCGCACCAGATGGAGGTGTACGCGGCGTTCCTGGAGTACGCGGACTTCCACGTGGGCCGGGTGGTGGACGCCGTCGAGGAGATCGGCGAGCTCGACAACACGCTGATCCTCTACATCATCGGCGACAACGGTGCCTCCGCCGAGGGCGGCCTCGAGGGCACCTACATGATCACCACCGCCTCCAACGGCGGCGGCGAGTACGAGACCGTCGAGTTCTGGAACGAGCACCTCGACAAGATCGGCGGGCCGGAGGCCTACAACCACTACGCCGTCGGCTGGGCGCACGCGATGTGCACGCCGTACCAGTGGACCAAGCAGGTGGCCTCGCACTACGGCGGCACCCGCAACGGCACGATCATGCACTGGCCCGGTGGCATCGAGGCCAAGGGCGAGATCCGCACCCAGTGGCACCACGTGATCGACGTGGCCCCGACCATCCTCGAGCTGGCCGGTCTCGCCCAGCCGCACACCGTCAACGGCGTCACCCAGGTGCCGATGCACGGCACGTCGTTCGCGTACTCGTTCAACGACTCCGGCGCCGACGAGCGGCACCGGACGCAGTACTTCGAGCTGATGGGCAACCGCGGGATCTACCACGACGGCTGGACCGCAGTCACCAAGCACCGCACCCCGTGGGACGTGGTGGCGAAGGCCCCGGACTTCTCGCTGGACGTGTGGGAGCTCTACGACACCACCACGGACTGGACCCAGGCGCACGACGTCTCGGCGCAGCACCCGGAGAGGCTGGCGCAGCTTCAGCAGCTGTTCATCATCGAGGCGGCCCGCTACAACGTGCTGCCGCTCGACGACCGGGCTGCGGAGCGGATGAACCCGGCCATCGCCGGCCGGCCGACCCTGGTGCAGGGCGACAAGCTGCGGCTGTTCGAGGGCATGACGAGGCTGAACGAGAACGTCGCGATCAACATCAAGAACCGCAGCTACTCGGTGACCGCGCAGATCCAGGTCCCCGACGGCGGCGCCGAGGGCGTGGTGGTCACGCAGGGCGGCCGGACCGGCGGCTGGTGCCTGTTCACCGAGGGCGGCAAGCTCGGCTACCACTACAACTACTGCGGCCTGCGCCGGACGACGGTGCTCTCGGAGGACGATCTCGCGCCCGGCGAGCACCAGGTGCGCGTCGAATTCGCCTACGACGGAGGCGGAATCGGCCGCGGCGGCACCGCGACGCTGTACATCGACGGCGACGACGCGGGCAGCGGGAAGGTCGAGCGCACCCACCCGCTGTACTTCTCGTTCGACGAGGGCCTGGACGTCGGCGTCGACACCGGCATGCCGGTGTACGAGGGCTACAAGACCGAGCGGGGCAGGTTCAACGGCAGGATCGACTGGGCCGACATCGTGCTCGGGGACGACGACCACAGCCACCTGATCGACCCCGAGGACGCCCTCGCCGCGGTGCTCAAGCACCAGTAGGCGCCACGCGCTCGTG
>NZ_JBFUJP010000144.1:0-2330 GCF_056401315.1 Rhodococcus sp. P4_F5
GAACTGCGTGCCGCCGTCGCGGCCCTGCCCCCGGCCACCGAGCAACCCGGCATGGACGACCACGATCTGCGCCGGCCGGACCCCGCGTTCCGGCTGTCCGCGCTGCTGCGGCCGGTCCGCTGGATCCTCGCCGCCGTCGTCGCCTGCCTGGCGCTGGACTCGCTGGCGGGTGTGCTGTTCCCGTCGATCGTCAAGTTCGCGCTCGACCGCGGCGTCACGGCCGACCAGCCGTCCGCGCTGTGGTGGGCCACCTTCGCCGGCGTCGCGCTGGTCGCCGCGGACTGGCTGGTGGTCGCGGTGATGACGGTGATCACCACCCGCGCCGGCGAGAAGGTCCTCTACAGCCTGCGGGTGCGCAGCTACGCGCACCTGCAGCGGCTCGGCCTCGACTACTACGAGCGGGAACTGTCCGGCCGCATCATGACCCGGATGACGACCGACGTCGACGCGCTGTCGTCGTTCCTGCAGACCGGCCTGTCGACGGCGGTGGTCAGCGTGCTCACGGTGGTCGGGATCGCGATCGCCCTGCTGCTGACCGACCCGGTGCTCGGACTGGTGGCGCTCGCCGCGGTGCCGCCGCTGCTGGTGGCCACCCTGCTCTTCCGCCGGGTGTCCTCCGTGGCGTACTCGGTGTCGCGGGAACGCATCTCGATCGTCAACGCCGACTTCCAGGAGAACGTCGCGGGGCTGCGCGCGGCGCAGGCGTACCGGCGTGAGGACTTCGCGGCGGAACGGTTCGCCGAGCGCGCGGACAGCTACCGCCGCAGCCGGATGCGCTCGCAGCGGGCCATCTCGATCTTCTTCCCGTTCATCACCTTCCTGTCCGACCTGGCGATGGCCGCCGTGGTGCTGGTCGGTGCCACCCGCGTCGCCAACGGCGAGGCCACCGCGGGCACGCTGGTCGCCTTCGTCCTCTACCTCGGGCTGCTGTTCGGTCCGATCCAGCAGCTCTCGCAGGTCTTCGACGGCTACCAGCAGGCCAGCGTCGGCCTGCGCCGGATCGGGGACCTGCTGCGAACCCGCAGTTCGCTGGAGGATTCACTCTCCGGCGACGCCGCTGCCCCGTCGGGCACGGTGCCGATCACCGGGCACCTGCGCGGGGACGTCGACCTCGCCGACGTGACCTTCCGCTACCGCGGCGCGGAGACCGACGCCCTGCAGGGCGTGGACCTGCGCATCGACGCGGGCACCACGGTGGCCATGGTCGGCCGGACCGGCGCCGGCAAGTCCACCGTCGTCAAGCTGCTGGCCCGCTTCTACGACCCGACCGACGGCGCGGTGCGGGTGGACGGGGTGGACCTGCGCGGCTACCCGCTCCCCGAGTACCGCGCCCGGCTCGGCGTGGTCCCGCAGGAGGCGCACCTGTTCACCGGCGACGTGGCGAGCAACATCGCCTACGGCCGGCCCGACGCGACCCGCGAGCAGATCGTGGCCGCGGCCCGCGCGGTGGGCGCGCTGGCGACCATCGCCGACCTCCGCGGCGGCATGTACACCCCGATCGGCGAGCGCGGACAGGGACTCTCCGCCGGCCAGCGTCAGCTGATCGCGCTGGCCCGTGCCGAACTGGTCGACCCGGACCTGCTGCTGCTCGACGAGGCGACGGCCACCCTGGACCCGGCCACCGAGCGCACCGTGCTCGAGGCCAGCCGGCTGATCGCCCGCCGACGCACCGCGGTGGTGGTGGCACACCGGCTGGCGACTGCCGCGCGGTCCGACCTCGTCGTGGTGGTCGACGACGGGCGCATCGTCGAGTCCGGTCCACACCACGAGCTGCGTCACGCCGGCGGACACTACGAACGGCTCTGGGATGCGGCACGAAGCGCTGCGGGGAATAATGCGGGGACCCAAAATGTCATCGATAGTTGAAACCGCGGGCACTCACGGGTGACGCACATCACTCGGCGGGTGCCCGCCGCGCGCGGACGCCATCCGGGGGGACTAGCCTCGGGTGTACAAGCGCCGATCGGGGACCAAGAGAGAAACGAGGCGAACACCTGCCGTGAGCAGCAGTTCTACGTCACAATTCGGACAGAACCAGTGGCTTGTCGACGAGATGTACCAGCGCTTCCAGGATGATCCCTCATCTGTGGACGCCAGCTGGCACGAGTTCCTCACCGACTACAAGCCGGACACCTCGGGCGCCAACGGACAGGCCGCGCAACCCGCGCCTGCCGGCCCCACGAACGGCAACGGCACACCCGCCGCCGCCACCACCACCGTCACTCCTGCTGCAGCACCGCCCGCCGCTGCACCTGCCGCCTCGGTCCCCGCCTCGGCAGCACCGGCGGCACCCGCGCCGGCGGCACCCGCCCCGGCAGCAGCGAAGGCCG
>NZ_JBFUJP010000145.1:0-2234 GCF_056401315.1 Rhodococcus sp. P4_F5
TCATCACTGCGGTGTACTCCGGTGCGGGTGAGTTCCAGCCGTCGACTTCGGGTGCTCACAATGTCAACGTCACTCCGGCTGATGTCACCACGACGACGTCGGTGTCGGGTCCGGCGACTGCGGTTGAGGGCACGGATGTGGTTCTGGGCGTGCAGGTTTCCCCGGTTCCGGTCGGTGGCACGGTGCAGTTCAAGAGCGGTGCTGCTGACATCGGTGGGCCGGTGACCCTCGATTCCGAGGGTAAGGGTTCCATCACGCAGCAGTTCACGTCGGTCGGTGCGCAGAGCATCACCGCGGTGTACTCGGGTGCGGCCGGGTTCGTCGGTTCGACCTCGGGTGTACACGACATTGCGATCACGCCGGCTGATGTCACCACGACGACGTCGGTGACCGGTCCGGCGACTGCGGTTGCGGGTGCGGATGTCACGTTGAACGTGCAGGTTTCGCCGGTACCTAGCGGTGGCACCGTGCAGTTCAAGGACGGCGCCACCGATCTGGGTGGTCCGGTGACCCTCGATGCCGAGGGCAAGGGCAGCATCACGCAGCAGTTCGCGGCGGCGGTTGCTCGCAGCATCACCGCTGTGTACTCCGGTGCGGGTGAGTTCCAGCCGTCGACGTCGGCTGCGCACAACGTGGCGGTGACTCCGGCGAATGTCGCCACCGAGACCACGGTCACCGGTGACACGGCCGGTGTCGTCGGTTCCGATGTCTCTCTGAGCGTGAAGGTTTCGCCGGCTCCGGCTGTCGGCGCCAAGGTGCAGTTCAAGAACGGCGCGGCGGACCTCGGTGCTCCGGTCGACCTGGACGCGCAGGGCAACGCCTCGATCACGGCGCCGTTGGCGGCGGGCAATCATGTGATCACTGCGGTGTTCGCTGGTTTCAATGAGCATCAGGGTTCGACGTCGGCTGCGCACAACGTGACGGTGACTCCGGCGGACGTCACCACGACGACGTCGGTGACCGGTCCGGCGACTGCGATCGAGGGCGCGGACGTGGTTCTGAACGTGCAGGTTTCGCCGGTACCTAACGGTGGCACGGTGCAGTTCAAGAACGGCGCCAACAACATCGGTGGCCCGGTGACCCTCGATTCCGAGGGCAAGGGTTCGATCACGCAGCAGTTCGCGACCACGGGTGCGCAGAGCATCACTGCGGTGTACTCGGGTGCTGCCGGCTTCATCACCTCGACCTCGGATGCGCACACCGTCACGGTGTCGGCTCCTGCCGAGACCGACGTGGCCACCACCACGGTGCTCACCGTGCCCGCCACGGCGACGAAGGGTGCAGCGGTGAACCTGGTCGCGACTGTCTCCCCGGATCCGGCCGGCGGCACCGTCCAGTTCATGGACGGCACGACGCCGATCGGTGCTCCGGTCGGGTTGATGAACGGAAAGGCGACTCGCTCGCATCCCTTCGCGACCGCCGGCGCGCATGAGATCACCGCGATCTACAGCGGTGCTCCCGGCTACCTGACCTCGACGGCCGAGGTCGCCACCGTCACCGTCGACGAGCCCGTCGACGGCGGGACCGGCAGTGCCGGCGGCTCGCTGGGGAGCCTGTTCGGTTCCTCCTGAGTTGTCGGCGCTCCTGACGGAGCGACGTGAGTGTGGCCCCTGCCGGAAGTCCGGCAGGGGTCACACCCGTATTCATGGCAAGGATTGGCCGTGACGGAAATGTCCGGCTGTGGTGCCAAATTTGCGAGTGAATCAGTCAATTACCGGCTGGCAACAGATGTAACCGCGCGTAGCGGTCACTGCGGTCAGGGTGTGGTGCGGTGCATTGCGCCAGTTCAGGGCCTGTCTTGCCGATGTAGAAAAAGGCAGCCGACCGCGTTGGGTTAAACAAATGGCCACGGCCCAGTTTTCATCCCGTGATCTTCCTGTGACGAGCCGCCGGTTGCGTTACCCTGGGCGCCGAATCCAAAAAGTTGGACGGTCGTCTTGGACTGTCGTCGAGAGGAATGTATGACTCACGAAAACACGCGCCGGGTGATCGGTGGCCTGAGCGCGGTGGCCATCGCCGCCGGGTTCGCGGTCACCGCCGGTGTCGGCATGGCTGGTGCGGCGCCGAGTTCGGTGTCCTGGGCCGACGGCAACAGCAACTTCACCCGGACCGTCAGCAACACGACGCCGGTCGAGGGCGAGGTCGTCACGACCTCGATGAAGTTCATGCGGAAGGCTCTCACCGTCGTTGAGTACGTCCAGGCGGTCAAGGACTTCCATCCCGCGTGCATGACG
>NZ_JBFUJP010000146.1:0-2222 GCF_056401315.1 Rhodococcus sp. P4_F5
ACTACATCCTGATCGACTGCCCGCCGAACCTCGGGATCGTCACGCTCAACGGGCTGATGCTGGCCGACGGGTACATCATCCCCACCATTCCGGACGTGCTGTCGACGTACGGGATCCCGCAGATCCAGAAGCGGGTGCAGCAGTTCGCGACCCGGACCGACCACAGGCTCAAGGAGATCGGGCTGGTGATCACCAAGTACCGCAGCAACTCGAGCCTGCACCGGGCGACGATCGAGCGACTGCAGCGCGACGACAGCATCGCCAACGTCATGCCGTGCTGGGTGCCCGAGTCCAACCAGATCGCGGCCTCGGCGGAGTTCGTCGAGTTCGGGACGCTCAAGAAGAAGTACGGCGGGCAGGGCCAGTTCGACGCGCTGCGGATGGTCGCCGAGGACGTGCTGATGAACGCGCAGGTGTACCTGTGACGGGGGACGCGCGGCTCCGGGTCCAGGTCGCCGAGGCGCAGGCGGCACTGCTCAAGCTCAGCGCCGACAGTCCGGCGGTGGCGACGTCACTGGTCAAGCTGATCCAGGTGATCGCGGTCGAGGCGGCACGCACGCCGCGTTTCGCGAAGGCACTGGGCGAGGCACTGGCGTCGTCCGCTGCGTCGTCCGACCCGGCTGCTCCGACGGTGACGGTGCCCGTGCCGGCCCGCCGCGCACCTGCCAAGCCGCGCTCGCGGCGGGCACCCGGTGTGATCGACCCGTTCGAGGCGCATCGGACCGGCGGCGCCGACGGCCTGCGCGAGCGACTGCGGCCACTCGGGGTGGACCAGCTCAAGGACATCGTCGCGGAGCACTCGATGGACTACGACAAGCTGGCGATGCGCTGGCGGACGGCGTCCAAGCTGCAGGACCGGATCGTCGAGCGGGTCGAGGCACTCTCGTCCAAGGGCGACGCCTTCCGCTGAGAGCGGCTTCACCCCGCGGTCACGCGGGCGGGTTCGACGATGATCGAGAAATGGGCGAACTCGATCTCGTCGACCACCGCGCCGAGGACGTCCCGCGACCGGCGCGCTCCCGAACGCTTGCCGGCCAGGACCTCGAAGGCGTCGGCGACCTCCTGCAGTAGATAGGGCGCGGCGACAATCCGGCCGAAGTGGTTCATCGCAACCAGCGAGACGCTGTCCTTCAACGCCGCCAGTCGCGCGGTGCTCGCCGCGAAGTCCGCGAGATCCGATTCGGGTTCGTGCGCGTAGATAGGCCCGGAGTTGACGGTGTCACCGCCGAACAGGATCCCGCTCGCGGAGTCGTGCAGGCAGATGCTGTCCGGGGTGTGGCCGGGGGTGTGCAGGACCGTCACGGTGCGCCCGCCGAGGTCAAGGGTGTCGCCGTCGCCGACTGTCTCGGTGGGCGCCGGGGGAGCGACGCGCCAGGATCGCCGCACGACACTGGCCGGCGGGCGGCAGGGAGTGCTGTCGGCATCGAGCAGGTGCAGGTAGTCGCGGTCGACGCCGCGGACGGACTCCGACGCACGCACCATTCGATCGGTGTGGGCGAGATAGGTGTCCAGCACATGAGAGGGCGCCGGGGCAGCGAGCGCGTCGACGCCGGTCGGGTGGATCGCCACCCGGTCGAACTCGTGATTGCCGCCGACGTGGTCGAAGTGCGCGTGCGAGTTGACCACCCGTACCGGGAGGGCGGTGAGCGACTCGACGACGGGGCGAAGGGGGACGAACCCCATGCCGGTGTCGAACAGCAGGGCCTGTTCGGTGCCGGCGATCAGCCACAGGCTGACGTGCCCTGGTTCGGTGATGCTCCAGACTCCGCGTGCGATCTGGGAGATTCGGTGCCAAGTCGTCATGGGACTGCCTCGCCTGTCTCCGTGCGAATGCGCTGGACTCCATCATCGCCCTCCGTGGACCCGAAATGCCAGGTTTGCAACGCGTTCGGAGCGAGGAATGGCGCCTTGACCAGGCGATTTGGCGAAGCGCGATCTACTCGCGTAACTTATTCCAAGTCAGAGCGACACGGACACCGACCCGGACCGAGAGGTACGGGACACGAGGTAGGACGAAGTCGCTGACCATCCCACCAGCCAGAGAATGCGGGTTTGCGCCCGCGACTTCGATGGGTTAGGCTGGAAAAGTTGCCCCGGAACACCGAGAGAGCTAATCTCGGGTGTGAAGGTGTGTGCGTGTTCTTTGAGAACTCAACAGTGTGCCGATGAATGTCAGTGCCAAATTATTTGGTACTCCGCATCGTCTTTTGACGGTGTGGGTA
>NZ_JBFUJP010000147.1:0-1791 GCF_056401315.1 Rhodococcus sp. P4_F5
GCCGGGTTCGCGGTCACCGCCGGTGTCGGCATGGCTGGTGCGGCGCCGAGTTCGGTGTCCTGGGCCGACGGCAACAGCAACTTCACCCGGACCGTCAGCAACACGACGCCGGTCGAGGGCGAGGTCGTCACGACCTCGATGAAGTTCATGCGGAAGGCTCTCACCGTCGTTGAGTACGTCCAGGCGGTCAAGGACTTCCATCCCGCGTGCATGACGTACGTGGACGGCTCGGCGAAGGTCGACGGCTCTCCGCGTGGGCTCGAGAGCCAGGGCGCGGACTTCGTCCGGGTCACGGGTGACTGGGCGGTGTACCCGAACATCGAGCCGAAGTCGCACACCTTCGAGTTCTCGTACAAGGTCGGCGCGAACTGCGATCGTGACGTCGCGATGAACACGTGGACGGACTACTCCGGGTCGCTGGGTTCGGGTAGTTACCCGAACAAGGGCACGACCGTGACGGTGAGCAAGAACGTCACCACGACGGCGTTGGCCGCGGTGCCTGCGGGCGTCCAGGTGGGCCAGGCCGTGCCGCTGACGGCAACCGTCACCGGCGGTGCCGCCGGCGACAACGTCGAGTTCTTCGACGGCGCGACCAAGATCGGCCAGGGTGCACTCGACGCCGCCGGCGTCGCGACTCTGACGTGGACCCCCGCCGAGCGCGGCGCCCACGCGCTGTCCGCGAAGTTCGGGGCGACCACCAAGGCGCAGGGTTCGCAGTCGGCCCAGCAGAACATCCAGGTCGCGCAGTCCGATGCGGTCTCGTCGACCACGCTTGCCCCCATCGCCGACGCGCAGGTCGGGCGGTCGAGCACCCTGAAGGCCACCGTCTCCCCGGCCGGTGCCGGTGGCAACGTGGTGTTCAAGGACGGCGCCACGACGCTGGCCGAGGTCCCCGTCGCCGCCAACGGCGAAGCTGTGTACTCCTGGGTGCCGGCCACCCCGGGCGCCCACGCGATCACCGCGACGTTCTCCGGACGCACCGGTGTCACCGGCTCGAACGCCTCCGCCAACGTGACCGTGGCGGCGCAGCCGGCCGAGAACTCCAGCTCGACCACTGTGCTCACCGTTGGTGAGAACCTGAAGGTCGGCCTGGCGTCGACCGCGTCCGCGAAGGTCACCCCCGGCAACGCCGGCGGGTCGGTCACCTTCAAGGAGAACGGTGTCGTGATCGGCACCGCCACCGTCGACGCGAACGGCCAGGCGAGCATCGCGTGGACGCCTGCCGTCGCCGGCCAGCGCAGCATCGCGGCCGAGTTCTCCGGTGCCGGCACTGTCAACGCGTCCGCGGACAGCGTTTCCGTGGCCGTGTCCGAGGGCACCCCCGGCGGCGGGGAGAACGGCGGCGGCACCGGCAGCCTCGGCTCGCTCTTCGGCAGCTAGGCGCAGCACCACACAACTGATCAGGGCCTCGGCTCCCTCGCGGCCACAGCGCGGCGGGGGATCCGAGGCCCGATTGTTCGCGGCACCTTCGGTTTCCGGCTGCCGTCTCGGTTCGTCGTCTGAGAGGAAAACATGTCTGTAGGTAACACGCGCCGGATCGTCGGTGGTGTGAGCGCGTTCGCGGTGGCGGCCGGGTTCGCGGTCACCGCCGGTGTCGGCATGGCTGGTGCGGCGCCGAGTTCGGTGTCCTGGGCCGACGGCAACAGCAACTTCACCCGGACCGTCAGCAACACGACGCCGGTCGAGGGCGAGGTCGTCACGACCTCGATGAAGTTCATGCGGAAGGCTCTCACCGTCGTTGAGTACGTCCAGGCGGTCAAGGACTTCCATCCCGCGTGCATGACGTACGTG
>NZ_JBFUJP010000148.1:0-1401 GCF_056401315.1 Rhodococcus sp. P4_F5
GGCGCGCCCTCGCCGACGCCGGGGATCTGCAGCAGCCGGGTGYGGAACTGGGCCGACGGCGCGCCGGCCTGCCGCTGCGGCGCCGGTCCCGGTCCGCCGTGCGCGGGCGCCTCGTCGGGGGCCGTCTCGTCGGGCGCGGGCGCGTCGGCTGCGGGCGCGTCGGGAGCCTGTCCGTCGGGGGGCGTCGGCGTCTCGTCGGGCACGGGCGCGCCGCCGGGGCCGTCCGGATCGGGGTCYGGCTCGGTGTCGGGGTCGGGCCGGCCGGCCTGCTCCGCGGCGTCGCGCATCGCGTCCTCGAGCTGCTGCGGGTCCAGCCCGGGCTCGTCGAACGGGTCGCGGCGACGCCGGTGCGGCAGCGTCAGTTCGGCGGCCACCCGCACGTCCTCCTCGGCGACGGCGTCGGCGCCGCGCCAGGCGGCGTGCGCGGTCGCGGTGCGCGCGAGCACCAGGTCGGCGCGCATGCCGTCCACGTCGAAGGACGCGCAGAGCGCGGCGATGCGGCGCAGCTCGGTGTCGCTGAGCGCGACGGCGGGCAGGGCGGCGCGGGCGGCGGCGATCCGGCGCGCCAGGGCGGCGTCCTGCTCCGCGTACCGGCCGGCGAACCCGCCGGGGTCCGCCTCGAAGTCGAGCCGGCGACGGACCACCTGCATGCGGGTGTCGACGTCGCGGGAGGCCGCGACGTCCACGGCCAGCCCGAAGCGGTCGAGGAGCTGCGGGCGGAGTTCGCCCTCCTCCGGGTTCATGGTGCCGACCAGGACGAAGCGGGCGGGGTGCGAGTGCGAGACGCCGTCGCGTTCGATGTGCACGCGGCCCATCGCGGCGGCGTCGAGCAGCACGTCCACCAGGTGGTCGTGCAGCAGGTTCACCTCGTCGACGTACAGGACACCGTCGTGGGCGGCGGCGAGCAGGCCCGGCTGGAAGGCGCGTTCGCCGTCGCGCAGCACCTTCTCGAGGTCCAGCGACCCGACCACCCGGTCCTCGGTGGCGCCGACGGGCAGTTCCACCAGCCGGGCGGGCCGCCCGTCGTCGACGGGGGGCAGCAGCGCGGCGAGCGCCCGCACCACCGTCGACTTGGCGGTGCCCTTCTCCCCCCGCACCAGCACACCGCCGATGCCGGGGTGCACCGCGCACAGCGTCAGGGCCAGCCGCAGCTGGTCCTGACCGACGATCGCACTGAACGGGAAGCCCGGATCGATACCTGAACCGGTTTGTGCCACAGCGTAATTCCCTTCACTGCCCGGTTTCCGCGCCGGGAGTCGGACGAGATGCGTCGTGGCCGCGGTGATCTGACTCCGGTTCGGTGCGTGGGCCGACGAACCGTCACAGTGGCGGGACCGTACCTGATTCACACAGGATTCCCCACGGCAGCGAACGAGATGTTGTGGTGACGACTCTAGCCCG
>NZ_JBFUJP010000149.1:0-986 GCF_056401315.1 Rhodococcus sp. P4_F5
GGCTGTACCTGTTCGGCGCGATCATCGCGACCGCGGGTTTCGTGACCCCCGGCGGCGCGGCCGACTTCGGCTGGACCGCCTACAGCCCGCTGACCGACGCGGTGCACTCGCCCGGCGTCGGCGCGGACCTGTGGATCATGGGCCTGGCCGTCGGTGGCCTCGGCACCATCCTCGGCGCCGTCAACTTCATCACCACCGTGGTCTGCCTGCGGGCCCCCGGCATGACCATGTTCCGGATGCCGATCTTCACCTGGAACATCCTCGTGACCGCCATCCTGATCCTGCTCGCCTTCCCGCTGCTGACCGCGGCGCTGCTCGGCGTGTTCGTGGACAGACACTTCGGCGCCCACATCTTCGACCCGGCGAACGGCGGTGTCCTGCTCTGGCAGCACCTGTTCTGGTTCTTCGGTCACCCCGAGGTGTACATCATCGCGCTGCCGTTCTTCGGCATCGTCTCGGAGATCTTCCCGGTCTTCAGCCGTAAGCCGCTCTTCGGCTACAGCGGCCTGGTGTACGCCACGCTCGGTATCGCCGCGCTGTCCATCGCCGTGTGGGCGCACCACATGTACGCCACCGGCGCCGTGCTGCTGCCGTTCTTCTCCTTCATGACGTTCCTCATCGCCGTCCCGACCGGCGTGAAGTTCTTCAACTGGATCGGCACCATGTGGAAGGGCCAGGTGACCTTCGAGACGCCGATGCTCTTCTCGGTCGGCTTCCTGGTGACGTTCCTCTTCGGTGGTCTGTCCGGCGTGCTGCTCGCCAGCCCGCCGATCGACTTCCACGTCACCGACAGCTACTTCGTGGTCGCGCACTTCCACTACGTGCTCTTCGGCACCATCGTGTTCGCCACCTACGCCGGCATCTACTTCTGGTTCCCGAAGATGACGGGCCGCCTGATGGACGAGCGCCTCGGCAAGTGGCACTTCTGGACCACCTTCATCGGCTTCCACACCACGTTCCTGGTCCAGCACTGGCTCGGCAACGAG
>NZ_JBFUJP010000150.1:0-850 GCF_056401315.1 Rhodococcus sp. P4_F5
ATCGGCAACGGCAACCAGGGTGGCGTGTCCTCCGGAAACGGCGGCGGCGCGATCGGCGGGAACAGTGGCAACGCGACCACCGGTGACGCGAACGGTGGCGGTGGCGGGGCCGGTGGAGCSGGCGGCGCGGGCGGGACGAACAACCCGACCACGAACACCACCACGACCACCACCACCGAGGAGAGCTGCAGCTTCCCGTTCATCTTCTGCTGACCGCTCCACCCGATCTCGGGCCGGTATCCCGCCACATGGCGGGGTGCCGGCCCGATTCCGTGTGCCGGGTCCTCCTCTGGGGGTGTGTTCGGTAGCCGCAGGGGTGGCCGGGTTGCCACCTTGGGTGCCTGTCGGCGACGGCGGTGACGGCGGAAGCTTGTGTGACAGAACGAAATCAACCCCCATCGAACGAGGAGTATCCAATGTCGAACACCATCAAGCGCGCTTTCGCTACCGCAGCCATCGCCGCCTTCGCCCTGGCCGCCGGAGCGGGCATCGCCTCCGCTGACGCGAACGGCGGTGCCGGCGCACCCGGTGGCGCGGGCGGAACCGCCCAGTCGGGCAACGCCCAGACCGGCAACGGTGGCAACGCCACCGGTGGTGCGGGCGGAAACGGCAACGTGGCCATCGGCGGCGTCAACATCGGCAACGGCAACCAGGGTGGCGTGTCCTCCGGAAACGGYGGCGGCGCGATCGGCGGGAACAGTGGCAACGCGACCACCGGTGACGCGAACGGTGGCGGTGGCGGGGCCGGTGGGGCGGGCGGCGCGGGCGGGACGAACAACCCGACCACGAACACCACCACGACCACCACCACCGAGGAGAGCTGCAGCTTCCCGTTCATCTTCTGCTGACC
>NZ_JBFUJP010000151.1:0-774 GCF_056401315.1 Rhodococcus sp. P4_F5
CACCCGCACCGAGCAGGCCGCCGAGCGCGGAGTCCACGCCGCCGGTCACGCCGCCGGTGACGTCGCCGCCCACATCCAGGAGTCCGCCGATTCCGGCGCCCGCACCGAGCAGTCCGTCCAGTGCACCGGTCGCGGAACCGCCGACGCCGAGCGCCGACTCGAGCGCGGTGCCCAGCGAGGCCCCGGCCTCTCCGCCCACGCCGAGCGCGCCACCGAGCGCGGTGCCCAGGCCCAGCCCCAGACCGGCGTCGACGCCGAGTCCGCCGCCCACCTCGCCGCCCAGGCTCTCACCCAGTCCGGCGCCGAGCACTCCGCCGAGCGCGGCACCCAGGTCCGACCCGATCTCGCCGCCGACCCCGAAGGCGCTCTCCAGCACCCCGCCGAGCCCGGCACCCGCACCGAGGTCCAGGTCCGCGACGCCCAGCGCGGTGTCGAGCGCGGCCCCGAGGCCCGCGGTGAGCCCGCCGTCGACGCCGAGCGCACCACCGAGCGCGGAGCTCACCGCTCCGCCGAGACCGCCCTCCAGGACGAGCAGCCCACCGAGGTCGAGGCCCCCGCCGACCAGTCCGTCCAGTGCGGTGCCCAGTGCCGCGCCGAGTTCGCCACCGACGCCGCCGTCCGCGCCGAGCGCGGCGCTCAGGGCCGCGCTGAGGTCACCGGCCAGGTCGCCGCCGAGTGCCCCGCCGAGACCGCCGGCCAGTTCACCGCCGAACAGCGCACCGAGGTCGAGGCCCGTCAGTCCGCCCGCGCCGAGCGCGCCCTCCAGCGCGGCAC
>NZ_JBFUJP010000152.1:0-532 GCF_056401315.1 Rhodococcus sp. P4_F5
GGTTTCCCCATTCGGAGACCCTCGGACATTCGGAGACCCTCGGATCACAGCTCGTTTGACAGCTCCCCGAGGCTTATCGCAGCCTACTACGTCCTTCATCGGCTCCTGGTGCCAAGGCATCCACCGTACGCTCTTAACTACTTACAACAAAGATGCTCGCGTCCACTGTGCAGTTCTCAAACAACACACAACACCCGAACTAATGCCAGCACCACGACCATCACCGAGGTGATGCGGTCTGCCTGACGTCCAGGTCTTGTCGTCACTTCCAGAGATGAAACACTCGCGTGTTCTCTCAGGACCCAACAGTATGCCGATATATTCACCGCCRGCCGGCCACAAGGGACCAACCGATACGCGGAAAAGCTTGTCAGTGTTCCACCCATGAGCTCCCGCAGCGAAACAGTGTTCACTAAACGGGCTCTGCCAGACACGACCTCGACTCTTCGAGACCGTCTGCTGGAGATGCTCCTTAGAAAGGAGGTGATCCAGCCGCACCTTCCGGTACGGCTACCTTGTTACGACTTCGTCC
>NZ_JBFUJP010000153.1:0-529 GCF_056401315.1 Rhodococcus sp. P4_F5
GCGCGACACCGATCGGCACACCGACCCGGGCCGCGATCTCGGCCACGGACGGCGACTGTGCGCACAGTGCCACGATCGTCGCGTCCACGTCCCCGAGTTCCCAGTTTCGGTTCGCGGTGTCCGGCAGGGCCTGGATCAGCGCCTCGAGCGCCAGCTCGACCGCCGGCAGGGTACGCCCGGACGTCAGCGAGTACGGCCGGACCAGGCTCGGTCCGGGGCCTGCTTGTTCGAAGTTCCTGTCGTCCATGGCCACGTCGTACTCAGGTACCGGCGGCGGCTCGCGGCGCCGCCTGCACGGTGGTACCGACACGGTCGACCAGCAGCGCCATCGCGTAGCCGACCTGCCCGATGTCGCAACCCGCCGAGGTGAGCGTCGCCAGGTGCGAGCCGTCGCCGACGCTCATCAGCAGCAGGTAGCCACGCTGCATCTCGACCACCGACTGGAGCACTCCGCCGCCCTCGAACAACTGGGAGACGCCCGCCGACAGGCTCGCGAGCCCGGAGGTCACCGCCGCCAGCTGCTCGGCCC
>NZ_JBFUJP010000154.1:0-528 GCF_056401315.1 Rhodococcus sp. P4_F5
GGGTTCGATCACGCAGAAGTTCGTGAAGGGTGATCGCAGCATCACGGCGGTGTACTCGGGTCTGGGTGAGTTCCAGGGTTCGACGTCGGCTACGCACACYGTYGCGGTSTCCCCGGCTGATGTCGCGACCACMACGGTCGTGTYSGGTCCSGCTTCCGCTGTTGCSGGTGCGGATGTGGTTCTGAACGTGCAGGTTTCGCCGGCTCCGGCTGGTGGCACGGTGCAGTTCAAGGACGGCACTGAGAACCTGGGYGGCCCGGTSRMYCTSGATTCCGAGGGCMRGGGTTCGATCACGCAGAAGTTCGTGAAGGGTGATCGCAGCATCAYSGCGGTGTACTCGGGTCTGGGTGAGTTCCAGGGKTCCACCTCGGCGGCACACACTGTCGCGGTGTCCCCGGCTGATGTCGCCACGACGACGTCGGTGACGGGTCCGGCTTCCGCTGTTGCGGGTGCGGATGTGGTTCTGAACGTGCAGGTTTCGCCGGCTCCGGCTGGTGGCACGGTGCAGTTCAAGGACGGCGCCACGAA